>DATMZQ010000001.1:0-8889 GCA_035573615.1 Burkholderiales bacterium
CATGCGATCGACGCGCGTATTGAAGGAAGTCATGGTGAATTCGAGCGCCAGGTCATCGTCCAGGGTCAGATCGAGGAACGCATCGACACCATCTTTGCCCTGCGCGCGGGCAACTTGCGCCACCGTCATGCCTTCAAAACGCTTCAGTTCCGGAGAATGCGCCTCGTGCAGCGTGATGCGGTCCCAATTGCCAAAGGCAAGCGGATTCTTCAGCTCTTCCCGGAATTGGTTGCGGAACTGCACATCACGATAAACCGCTTTCTGCGCTGGCGCGGATTTGTCCTCGAACACCCGCTTCCAGGACGGAAACGCCGCAAACGAGAACGGACTGCGCATATCGATCTCGCGCGTCAGCGGTAACGGAGAAGTCTGCGGGCGGGCACCTTTGGCGATCATCGGTGCCGCCCGGCGCAGCGTATCGCGCACTGCTTCCGGAATGTCGTCCCGATCGAACAGCGCGATGAACGTCACCGGACGGCCACTTTCATCGAGCAGCAGATCGAGCGTCTCGCACTGATCAGGCTCGAGTACGCCGATCTGCCGTGTCAGAGCGACTTCGATTGCGCCCTTATTTTTTTGCTTGAGCACGTTCGCGTACGCTTTCAATTCGGCATCACTGGCATTACGGCACGCCAGCGGGCGCCCGCCGAAGCCGAGATGCTGGTTCAGGATCGTACTCGAAAAACCAAATGCGCCGGCATCCATCGCTTCGCCCAGCAGCGCCGCAATGCCCGCAGTCTCCTCAGGATTGGCGGCACGTTCCATGGATGCTTCTCCCATGACGTAATGCCGGAACGGCGTCAGCGGCGCCAGAAAGGCCAGATTCAGCACGGGCTGGCGGCGCGCTGCGGCGTCCATGTATTCAGGAAAAGTTTCCCAGTCCCAACTGATGCCCTGCTTGAGCACGTCGTAGGGAATGGCCTCAACATTCACAAGATCGTGCATCGCGATTTCTCGGGAAGCGGGCAGGCATGGCGCAATGCCGACGCCGCAATTGCCCATGACCACGCTGGTGACACCGTGCCAAGATGAAGGGGTGACCGCGCCGTCCCAGCAAATCTGCGCGTCGTAATGCGTGTGCGGGTCGATGAATCCGGGGGAGACCACACAGTCCGATGCATCGATGGTTTGCCGCGCGCTGCCAATGCCTTTGCCGATCTCAACGATTTTTCCGCCGCTCACGGCGACATCCGCAAGCCGGCCCGGGGCGCCTGTGCCGTCGATGACGAGGCCATTGCGAATCAGCAAATCGAAAGGCATGTGCCGGATGACCTAATCGACAATCGCCGCGTAGACCAGCTGCTTGAACAGCTTGCGGAAATAGGAGCGGATCGGGCTGGGCGCCTGCGTCATGTAGACGGCCACCAGCTGTTCTTTTGGATCGACCCAGAAATACGTCCCGGCGTAGCCGCCCCACATGAACTCCCCCATCGAACCCGGCACCCCGGCGATGCCCGGTGCCGGCCGCACGGCGAAGCCGAGACCAAAGGTGTAGCCCGGCGTATTCAACAGTACTTCGCCCGGTGTCATTGGCGACAACGCCTGAATGCGCGTGCCGAGATGATCGGAGGTCATAAGCTCTACGCTCGTGCGGCTCAGGTAGCGCTTGCCGTCAAGCTGACCGCCATTGGCCATCATCTGCGCAAAGCGCAGATAATCGGCCGCCGTCGACACGCCGCCCGCGCCGCCCGAATCGTTCTTCGGTATCGAGCTGACGTCATAGAGCTCGTTCGGCTTGCCGGTGGAGGCATCCACCGCCAATGCTTCGGCCAGACGATCCATCTTGTCGGCCGCCACGAAGAATGCGGTGTCCTTCATGCCGAGCGGCATGAACAGGCGCTCAGCCAGAAAATCAGCCAGCCGCTTTCCCGATGCGGCCTCGACCACGCGTCCTAATACGTCCGTCGCAATGCTGTATTCCCAAACGCTGCCCGGCTGATGAATCAGCGGCGCTTGCGCAACCCGCTCGACTTCCTCTTCCGGGGTGAGTCCACGCAGATCGGCGGCCACGCCACCCTTGGTGTAAGCGTCCACGACGGCCTTGTTCTGCGTGAGGTTCGCGTAAGCGAGGCCAGCCGTATGCCGCATCAGATCCTGCACAGTCATTTCGCGCTCGGCCGGCGCCAGTGCATAAGTCGTCCTGGCGAATTCTGCATCGACTTTGGCGACGCTAACCTGCATGTTTTTGAGGGCCGGCAGGAATTTCGACACCGGATCGGTCAATTCCATCTTGCCGTCTTCCACCAGCATCATGGCTGCCACCGAGATCAGTGGCTTGGTCATCGAGTAGATGCGAAACATTGCATCCTTGGTCATCGGTTTGCCAGTCGCCTTGTTCTGGGACCCGATGGCATCCGAGTACACCAGCTTGCCTTTGCGGGCGACCATCACGACCACGCCGGGCAAATTGCCTTTGTCAATTTCCTTACGGAAGGCACCCGAAATGTTATGCAGCCGTTGCGACGACATGCCGACCGCTTCCGGTGCGGCGGCCGGCAATGCCTGCGCATGCAGCGCCGCGGCCCGAAGAACAACCGTGACGGCAAGCAATACTGCAGCGACACGCGTGCAATTCATCTGTTTATCCTCCCGCCCGTTCGGGGCTATTCTTGTTGGTGCGAGGGAGGTTAGGCTGCGGACCTGCGCCATGTCAATGCAAAGCGCCGTGTACTTCACCAGGTAGCGCGTGCGCCGATATCAGGAGCCGCCCGGTTTGTCTTCCGATTTTGGGCGACAGCGCCTTACCGCCGTCAGGATGCCGCGAAGAATCTCGACAGGAGCCGGCGGGCAGCCCGGCACCGCGAGATCGACGGGTATGACGTTCGACACGCGGCCGCAGCTCGCGTAGCTCTCGCCGAAGATGCCGCCGTTGCAGCCGCACTCCCCAACTGCGACCACCAGCTTGGGATCTGGCGTGGCCTCGAACGTGCGTTTCAGGGCCACTTCCATGTTGCGCGAAACCGGTCCGGTGACCAGCAACATGTCGGCGTGACGCGGACTCGCCACAAACCGGATGCCCAGCCCTTCGATGTTGTAGTAGGGATTGTTCAAAGCATGGATTTCCAGTTCGCAGCCATTGCACGAGCCAGCATCCACCTGCCGGATGGTCAGCGCGCGACCCAGAATGTCAAGGATGTCACGCTGGATGCGCTGCGCCTCAAGTCGCAGCGCATCGCTGAATTCGGGAACCGCTTGCGTGCATATTCCAGCACGCGCGATCTGTTTGACGATCGTCCACATCAGAGGTCGTGTCCCGAATAGCTCAAGTTGAACGACTTGTTGATAAGCGGGAAATCGGGAACGATGTTTCCGATCACCGCGTGTTCAAGCACCGGCCAATTCTGCCAGGACGGATCGTGGCAGTGACAGCGCCGGATGTGGCTGCCATTTGCGTCCGCTTCAAGCTCGAGGATAACCAGTACTTCGCCGCGCCATCCCTCTACCCATCCCGCGCCGCGCGATCCTGTCGCGGGCAGCTCCAGTTCCGTCATTACTGCGCCGCCGGGAAGACCTTTGCACAGCGCGCGAATAAGTCGCAATGATTCGATCGTCTCTTCAAAACGCACCGTTACCCTGGCCGCGACGTCGCCGTTGCGGTGGGTCGCCATTTTGACTTCCAGTGCGTCATAGGGCGGAAACGGATGATCGCTGCGCAAATCTGCGGCCTGGCCGCTCGCTCGTCCGGCCAGCCCGGTCAGCCCCAACTGCGCAGCCAGTGCCGGCTGCACGCGGCCGGTCGTGATGAAGCGGTCCTGCAAACCGGCGTGCTCGTCGTAGATGTTGCGCAGGATCTGCACTTCACGCTCGACGGCGTCGCATTGCTGGTCGATAAGATCGATCGCTGCGCGGTCTATATCAGTCGCGACGCCACCGGGCACGACGCAATCCATCATCAAGCGGTGGCCGAAGATGGCAGCCGACGTGCGCAGCCAGTCTTCCCGCAAGCGCGAAAATTGCGCAAGACCAAAGCTAAACGAGGCATCGTTACCGAGCGCGCCCAGGTCGCCGAGATGGTTGGCCACACGCTCGCGCTCCAGCATGAGTGCTCTCAGCCATGCACCGCGAGCAGAAATCTTGCAACCAGCCGCCGATTCCAGCGCCATGCAATAAGCCCACGCAAAGGCCACGGTGGAATCGCCGGAAACTCGCCCTGCCAGTCGATGCGCTTCCATTGGCGCCAATTGTTCGAAACGCTTGTCGATGCCCTTGTGCGTGTAGCCGAGGCGTTGCTCCAGCCGCAGGACTTTCTCGCCGACGATGGAAAAGCGGAAGTGTCCAGGCTCGATGATGCCCGCATGAACCGGCCCCACCGGAATTTCGTGCACGCCATCGCCTTCTACGCGCACGAACGGATAGTCGCCGGGTTGGCGATCGGAAGCAATCGCGTCGCCGGAAGATTTTTGTCGCAGCGGAAAGTGGGCAGGCGACCAGGCGCCGTGATTGAGCCACGAGCGCTGGTCGCTGGCGTCTTGCGCAGCGATGCCGAGCAAATCCGCGACCGCGCGCTGCATTCGGTTGGCACACGGAAACAGCGGCGTCAGATCGGGATAAGTCGTGCGCCCCGCAAGCGGCAGTTCAATCCATAACAGTCCCTCGCGTGCGGCATAGGCGGCGCAGATGGCATATTGACCTGGCTCCCCGTCGCCGCATTCGGTTCCCCATATGGAAACCAGTCGCCCTCCACTTTTGACCAGCGTCATTGGCACTGCCAACCAGTCCTCCGCGTTGACAGCGCCGTACAGCACCGGCAAAGGCGCTGCGAGTTGCTCGAAATCGATGGTCAATCCGGAAAGGCGCATTGCATCAGCCTCCGATCATCCGCGCCGCCTGCCGATACCAGGTGTCGAGGTAGGTCGGGATATACAAACCGAGCAGCAGCGCCAGCCCGAGATGGATGAACACCGGAATCACCGCTGGCGGATGAAACAGCGGCTTGACCGAAGTCTCCCCAAATACCATCGGCAGCACGCGGCTCAACACCGAAGCGAAAGCCACCCCAAGCGCGAGCAGCAGCAATGGAGTCGCCCAGGGATGCTCGCGCATGGCCGTGGTCAGGATCAGAAACTCGCTGGCGAAAACGCCGAAAGGTGGCATGCCGAGAATCGCGAGCGATCCGAGCATCAGTCCCCAACCAACCATGGGATTGACTTTCACGAGGCCGCGAATTTCTTCCATGATTTGCGTGCCCGCTTTCTGAGCCGCGTGACCCACAACGAAGAAGATCGCGGATTTGACCAGCGAATGCACGGTCATGTGCAGCAGGCCGGCAAAGGTCGCAATCGGTCCGCCCATGCCAAAAGCAAACGTAATGAGCCCCATGTGTTCGATGGAAGAGTACGCAAACATGCGCTTGACGTCTTTCTGTCGCGACAGGAAAAACGCCGCCACTACCACCGACAGCAAACCGAAGCCCATCATCAGGTTGCCGGTCAGCGCGTTGGCCAACGCGCCGTCGGTAAGCACCTTGCAGCGCAGGATCGCGTAGAGCGCGACATTCAGCAGCAGGCCAGACAGGATCGCTGACACCGGCGTCGGGCCTTCGGCGTGTGCATCCGGCAGCCAGTTATGCAGCGGCACCAAACCCACCTTGGTGCCGTAGCCGATGAACAGAAACGCGAACGCCAGCGTGATGATGGTCGGATCGAGCTGGGCCTTGACCGCATCGAGATTGGTCCAGATCAGCGCGCCGCCTTCCGGACCGACCACTTTTTCGGCCGCCATGTAGAGCAGCACCGTGCCGAACAACGCTTGCGCGATTCCGACACCGCACAGGATGAAATATTTCCACGCGGCCTCAAGCCTCGCCGCCGTGCGATACACGCTCACCAGCAACACGGTCGTGAGCGTTGCGGCCTCCATCGCGACCCAGAGGATGCCCATGTTGTTGGTGGTCAGCGCAAGCAGCATGGTGAAGCTGAAGGACTGGTACATGCTGTGGTAGAGCCGCAGGCGGCGTGGAGTCATCTTGCCGTGGTCGCGCTCCACGCGCATATACGGACGGGAAAACAGCGCTGTCGTCAATCCCACAAAAGCGGTCAGCGTCACGATGAACACATTCAGCGGATCGATGAAAAACGCGCGATTCCATGCAAACACCGGTCCCATGGAAATTACTTGAACGGTCAGTGCACAGGCTGCAATGAATGTGCCGAAACTGAACGCAACATTGATCTCCGGCGCGAAATTGCGGTGGCCGGTGAAGGCGAGAATCACGCTGCCAAGCAGTGGAATGCCGAAGACGAAGAACAAAATGTCCATTCAGTCTTCTTTCAGCTTTTCCAGATGCCGGATGTCGAGGCTGTCAAACTGCTCGCGGATCTGGAACATGAACACGCCAAGGATCAGGATACCGACCAGCACGTCGAGCGCGATGCCCAGTTCGACCACCATGGGCATGCCGTAGGTTGCCGCAGTCGCCGCGAAAAACAGACCATTTTCCATCGACAGGAAACCGATAACCTGCGGCACCGCCTTGGAACGCGTGATCATCATCATGAACGACAGCAACATGCAGGCAAGCGCAATGCCGAGCGTTCCGCGCGCAATCGAAGACGACAGTTGCGACACCGGCAGCGCGAGGTAAAACGCCAGGATCACCAGCAGAATGCCGATCAGCATGGTGGTTGGAATGTTGATGAGCGTCTCCACATCCCAGCGCACGTTCAGCCGATCGATCACCCGGTGCAGTAACCACGGAATCAGAAATACCTTGAGCACCAGCGTGATGCTCGCGGAAATATAGAGATGCGGCTGATGCGTCGCATAGCCGACCACCGCAGTGGCCGCCGCCAGGGTCGCACCCTGCAACGTGAACAGATAAATAAGCGAGAGCACGCGCCGCTGCGAAATCATTGCGAACGCGAGCAGCAGCAGAACGGCGGCGAACAGGTTGATCAGCTGCGAAGCAATGCCGCTCATCGGCTCAGGCGCCCAGCAGGATGTGGACCAGCATGGCGATGACCGCCAGCAGGAACGCCGTGCAGAGAAACTCCGGCACGCGGAAGATGCGCATCTTGGCGCTCACGGTTTCCAGCACGGCAAGCAGAACGCCGCCAACAGCCAGCTTCAGGATCAATACCGGCAGTGCCAGCAACAGGGCTACCGGCGCCTGGGCGTCCGCCATGCCCCAAGGGATGAACAACGCGAGACCGATGCAGGAGTATGCGAACAGTTTCAGGCTCGCCGCCCATTCCACCAGCGCAAGATGACGGCCGGAATATTCCAGGATCAGGGCCTCGTGGATCATGGTCAATTCAAGGTGCGTGGCGGGATTGTCCACCGGCACCCGTGCATTTTCGGCGAGCGACACCATCGTGAATGCCACGCCCGCAAAGGCCAGGCTGGGAAAAATGGCCAGGTCACGCCCTCCAAGCGTGTCGACGATACTGGTGAGTGAGGTGGAATTGGATATCAGCGCGGCCGTAAACAGCACCATCAGCAGCGCGGGTTCCGCCAGAAAGCCGATCAGCATTTCGCGCCGCGCACCGAGATTGCCAAAGGCCGTGCCGACATCCATTGCAGCCAGCGAGATGAACACGCGCGCGAGCGCAAACAGGCCCACCAACGCAATGGCATCTGCAGCCGAGGCAAGCGGCAGATCGGTGGACAGCATCGGGATGATTGCGCACGCCAAAGTCATGCATCCGAAGATGATGTAAGGGGCAATCCGAAAAAAAGGCGATGCGTGGACGGCAACCACGGAATCCTTGTTGAACAATTTGTGCAACATCCGGTACTGCTGCAGCAGGCTGGGCGCCGACTTGTTCTGCAGCCATGCCCGCCACTGGTTCACCCAGCCCGTAAGCAATGGCGCCAGTGCAAGCGCCACAATAATGGCCAGCAGCTGGGAAATCACGCCGAGCGGATTCATCGCGTCACCCACACCAGGAGTGCGATCAGCGTGACGAAGCTGTACAGCAAATAGACCGAGATGCGGCCCTGCTGCATCAGCCCGATCAGCCGGGCCATGCGCTCAGTGACGTGGGCCACGGGCAGATACAGCCAGTACCAGAAATGATCTCCGATGCTGACCCGGTAGCGCGGCTGCGCATCGAAAGGTGTCGGCAGTTGCCGCTCGACACGAAACAGGCTTTCGAAAATCTGGCGGATCGGTTGGCCGAAACCTTCTGCCGTGTCCTGCATGCGCGGCGTCAGCCAGGGAAAGCCGCAGTCCCAGGGCGCCGAACGGCGCAAGCGACCATGGTAGAGCTTGCGGACCAGCAGGAAAGCCAGCGCAAAACTCGCGGCCACTCCGGCCAGGAAAATAATCGGGCCGTAGCTGGCTCGTTCGGCAGCAACCGGTATCAGCAGCCAGCCGTTTGCAGCAACCGTACTGCCCAGTCCGGCACCCGTGAGTTGCCGCGTCACCGGGTCGATGAACTGGATGAACTGCGCGGGCAGCAAGCCCAGCAATACACAACCGCACGCCAGCCAGATCATGCCCGCCCTCTCCCAGCGGCCTGCATCGTGGACGTGCGCCAGTTGTTCCTCGCGTGGCTGTCCCAGAAAAATAATCCCGAAGAATTTGACCATCGTATAACCAGCAAGTGCGGCAATCAGGGCGACAAGCGCCGCGGAGATCGGAATCAGCATGTTCAGAAAGGAGCTGGGTAATTCGGGGGTAAACAGAAAGCCCTGCAGCAGCAGCCATTCGGACACGAAACCAGACAGCGGCGGCAAACCGGCGCTGGTCAGCACGCCGATGAGACAAATCCATGCCACCCACGGCATGTAGCGGATGAGACCGCCAAGCTTGCCGAGGCTGCGCTGGCTGGTGGCATGCAAGACAGCCCCCGTGCTGACGAACAGAAGGCTTTTGAAGAACGCATGACTGACAACATGGTAGAGCGCTGCAGTCAGTGCGAGCGTGGCCATCGGCGTCATGCCGAA
>DATMZQ010000002.1:0-4239 GCA_035573615.1 Burkholderiales bacterium
TCACGACATTCACGACATTCACGACAGTCACGCAGTCACGTCGTCACGACAGTTATGGGCGCAGCCCGGTATCCCTTTAGGGACACGCAGTCACGGCATTCACTAGAACGTTCCCGGATAAGCTCCTCCATCGATCAGAAAGTTCATGCCAGTGATGTAGCCGGCCTGCTTGCTGCACAGGTAAGCGCAAGCGTCACCGAATTCATCCGGGTTGCCGAAGCGCCCAGCGGGCACGGTTTTCATGCGCGCGGCATGGACTTCATCGACGGGTTTGCCCTGCATTTTGGCCGCGGCGATGCTGCTGCTTTTGAGCCGATCGGTATCGAACATGCCGGGCAACAGGTTGTTGATGGTCACGTTGTGCGCGACTGTCTTGCGCGCAATGCCTGCAACGAAACCGGTCAGACCCGTGCGTGCGCCGTTGGACAAACCAAGGATGTCGATGGGCGCCTTGACTGCGCTCGAAGTAATATTCACCACGCGGCCGAACTTGCGCGAAATCATTCCGTCCACTGTCGCTTTGATAAGCTCAATGGGCGTCAGCATGTTGGCTTCCAGCGCGGCGAGCCACATGTCGTGCGTAAACTCGCGGAAATCGCCGGGTGGAGGACCACCGGCGTTGTTGACCAGAATGTCAGGATTGGGGCACGCGGAGAGTGCCTGTTTGCGGCCGGCTTCCGTCGTGATATCGACCGCGACGGCAGTGACCTTCACTCCGGTGGCCTTGCGAATTTCTTCAGCCGTAGCTTCCAGCGCCTCGCGGCCGCGCGCCAGTATGGTTACATTGACGCCTTCGCGCGCCAGCGAAAACGCGCATCCCTTGCCGAGCCCCTTGCTCGCCGCACACACCAGCGCTGTCTTGCCTTTCAAGCCGAGATCCATGGTTGTCTTCTTCCTTCGAGGTATTTTCAGTGGAATGGCGACACGAAACGGCGTGCCGAAGGGGGCTAATCGTGAAGCATGCTGGCAGCTTTTGCAAACCACCGCACCCCGCCGCTGTCGAAGCGGCTGGCCGGGCTATAATCGGCCTAACTATAACAACAGAAATTAAATGAACGTACGATTGGTCGTCCCTCTACTGTTTGGCATGCTTATGCTCGGTGGATGCGCAGCAGGTCCCAATCCGCGGGATCCGATGGAACCATTCAATCGCAAGGTCTACGCCTTCAATGAGACCGTGGACAAGGCGGTGCTCAAACCCGTGGCAAAGGGCTACGTCGCCGTAGTGCCAGAGATCGTGCGTCGCGGTGTGCGCAATGTCTTCAACAATCTCGGCATGGTGGTCACCACGCTCAACGATGCGTTGCAGCTCAAGGGCACAAAAGTTCCCCTGGATTTTGCACGCTTCACTACGAACATGGTGTTCGGTCTCGGCGGCCTTATTGACGTTGCCTCGGAACTCAAGATCGAGAATCGCAACGAGGACTTCGGCCAGACATTGGGCTACTGGGGCGTACCCAGTGGGCCTTTTCTTACGTTGCCTCTGCTGGGTGCGAGCGATATGCGGGACGGTCCCGCCTTGCTGGTCGATTTTTTCACCAACCCGCTGTACTACTCGCGCGCGGATTCGCAGATACGGTGGGGATTGTTCGCCGTGGATGTCGTCGACACCCGCGCCAATCTCCTGGGAGCGGAAAAGTTTCTCGAGACCGCGGCCGTGGACCGCTACAGCTTTCTGCGCGATGCTTACCTGCAACGCCGGGAATATTTGATTAACGACGGCCGTCCACCCGCAAACACTCCATCGCAACAACAGCAAAAAACCCTGAAGCAACTCGAGGAAGAAGACGAGAGCGACGAACCGCCCTCAGAACCGAACTCGCAATCCGGGCCGGAAGGCCCGCCATTCACGGTGGCGCCGAAGATCCGCAGATAACAAACACCATCCGTCACAAGCGGCATTCACTGCAGAATGCCGCCGGGCCATGTGCCGGGGCCAATACTTGCCGGTCAAGCTCTCAGCGTATTGGCGGCACCGCGTGGAATAACAAAGTCGAGCGGTCGTTTGATCAGCCGCTGCAACAATCTCGCCGCGAACACCACTAGTTCTTTGCGCTCGAGCTTGCAGGCGCGCGTCGCGGTGTACAGCGAAAGCAGGAAACTCACGCCAAGATTAAGCAGAAATAGGATAACCACCCAGGCAAGCACAGAAAAAAGCCAGCGGGTGCTGAACCAGCCGCGCAGGCCTGCATCAGCAAACGCGAGCATCCCGGATGACAAGGTGACATGGCGAACTTCGAGCGGCAGCCCGATGAATTTCCCGATGACCGGCGCGAATCCGAGCAATAAACCCAACGAGATGCTGGTTGCCCATCCCGAAATATTGCGCGAAACAATACCCGCGGCGCGCACCATTCGGCCACGACCGAAGCGTTCCGCAAGACGATGGTCGGCAATGGCCTGCGGTAGCCGGTGATATACGGTCCAATTATCCATCCATGCTCCAAACATGGCGGCGGCCCACAGGATGACACCGGTCAGCGCGGCGTAAAACACGGTGCCGCTGGTGACCGGACTCAAGGTCTCGAACACGTACTGCGCCTCTTTTTCCCCGAGAAAATTATGGCCGAGCGAAAACTTCCAGACAAAATTGAACAGGAACACGCCGGCGAAAACTGCCACTACGTTTGCAACTGCCGCGGCAAACTGAGAGCGGCAAATACGAACTGCAAACTCAACTACGCTATCGAGGCGCTCAGCACCATCCCGCGTTCTCAGGAGATTCGCCAGCGTGGCGGCCGTCATGGCAGGTTGTTTAGTCGCCAGAATCAAATGGAAGTGTTGCAGCAGAATGAAACTTGCGGCGTAGTTGAGTCCCGCAGCCAGACCTTCGATGAACAGCGGCAATCCGGTATGCGAGAGCTTCAATTTCACCGCAACCGTCAATACAGTCAGCAGTCCACCAGCTGCTGCGGCAAGCCAGATGAAGTTGTATTCGCGGCGCGTGTGCGCCACATAAGGTTCGGTGCTGTTGCCTTGGCGTTCGACGATCTTGCGCTGGAGCATTTGCAGATTGGCGCCGACCAGGTGTCGAACGCTTTTGTCATCTTGCGCCGCGACGATTAATGCGGCCAGCAGTCGATGGATCGCCTCGCTTCCGATCTGACCCGGCGGAGCTTCCATGACGTACAGCATCGCGTCCATACGCTTCAGGCAGCATTCCAGCACTTCGAGTCCATGCAGGATGTCCACGCTGACTCCTGCAGTTTCCAGCCGGGATGCAATTTCAGCGATTCCGGCGCGGCAGTCGGCACACAATTCTCGCCATTGCTGCACCAGTGCTGATGTGTTTTCATCATCGCCCCACGCATCCGCCAGGCGCTCACTCATTTGCGCCAGCAGGTAAAAGGGCGATGTCGCTACAGGTGCTGCGTGACTGCGCGCGCGCAATTTCGACGATAACCCCTGGGCCTGGACCCGAATCGCCAGTAACCGAAAGCCGTCGATGAATGCCTTCTTCAGCGGCGACCATATCTCGGGACGATCGACTGGCGCCACCGCCTGCACGAGCCTGTGAAAAAATTCTGGCGCTATCGCCTCGAAGCTTCGTATCTGGAGGCGGCTGGCACAGAGCCTGGCGACCAGCCGGGCAAGATCATGATCGTCATTGGGCGCAGGCAGTACGCGACCCATGACACGATCCAACAATTGCGCAAGGAAGCCGCGCTCACCGGGGATCCCCGTTTCACCAAACAGGTTTGTGCCTTCGGTTTCACTCAGGATTTCCGCAAAAGTGTCCTGCAGACCGCGGCGTGCAGCAGGCAAGGACTCCAGCACTTCAAGGATCTTGATTAGACGAAAGCGCTCGATCTGCCCGTCGCGACTATGGGCATCCATCCATGCAATGAGCGCAATTAAAGCGTCGACGCGGTGCGCGAGGTTGCGGGCGTTAGCCAGTGCCTGGAAACACGCCGCCAATTCGTAGGCATCGTGATCCGAGCCAGTGCCTCGCTCGAGGAAGGTCACAACCTGTTCGTGGAGGGGAATGGCTATCTCTGCGCTCATTTAGACCCGTTGAGATTTTCGGTAGACGGAAAATAGCACAAGCCGTGAATATCGCAAGGCCGGAAAGGCCGTGACTGCCGTGAATATCGTGAATGTCGTGAATGTCGTGAATATCGTGAATGCAGTGAATTCGTAAATCCGCATTCAATCATGACCGGTGCGCACGGCGCAGGAGAATCCGACCAGTCGATTAGAGTTTTTCCGACATTCACGATAACTGCCGTGAATATCGTG
>DATMZQ010000003.1:0-2001 GCA_035573615.1 Burkholderiales bacterium
CCGCTGGAAGCCATCGCGCCGCTGCCGTCCGCATTGAAAGCGACCGCAAATACCGCCCCCGGTATGGTTGCCGCACCTTCGGTAATCCAATCGCGCCCGCCGTTTTTCGAGCGCAACAGGCGCGCATCGGTTCCGTAGAGAAGTTGAGCGGGATCTCGCGGATGAATCGCGACCCCAAGGGCGCCCCCAATGAATAGGCCGGCGTCAACCGGGAACCAGTTCGCGCCCATGTCCCGGGAACGGAATAATCCGCCCCATGCGCTGGGATCATGCGCATGCGCCGGCAAAATAAAACTTGCGGCAAGCAAAATCAGAGAACAAATCGTTCTTGCAGACACGCGCTTTCCATCAGTAACGAAGAATAAAAATGCGAGGAGCCGACATTCGGCTCCTCGCATCTAAGTTACAACTTATGCCGAGTAAATTACTTCTTGCGCGATTTTTCACCGGGCGCCAGCGTAATTTCCGCCAGCCTGCCACCATTCATGCCGACCCAGGAATTCTTGGTCAGCGGATAACCCTCGGTGTACGAAAGCGGCTCGTGTGCACAGACGCAGTTTTGATAGCCACCCGTGATCTTGTAGCACTGCTCGTAGGCCAGGAACTGTTGAACCGTATCCGTTTGCTGTGGATTGGCGATGTTCCAGTCGCGTATGGCTTCCCAGGACGAGTACGCGTCACTGCCGAATACCAGCTTGCCGATTGCCGTGGGTACTTCGAGCAACTGAGAGCCCGCCGTATGAGCACGGAATGCAGGATGAATCTTCACACCAGGGATCACTTCCGCTTCGCCGTCCACGATCACTGCTTTGCCCTTGAGCACCTTGCCATAGATCGAGTCCATGGTCTTGGATGGGTATCCGCAGGCCGGCGTGCGAGCGCAGCCGCCGGGTGAATCGTTCACTGCGCTGATGCGCGGATGCGGGTAGTTAAGCGCCCACTCGATGCCGCGAAGTTCCTCTTTCTGGATATACAGGACCGCATTGGGGAATTCATCCAGCGAACCGGCGTGATCCCAGTGACCGTGGCCAACGATAATCTTCTTGACGTCCTTCGCGTCAAAACCAAGCTGCGCAATCTGCTTGGACAGCGGTGACCAATGGTCCGTCCCGGTCATTTTGTGATAGTCGGTCTGGTTCCAGCCGGCGTCATATAACATGAGTTCGTTGCCGCACTTGATCACGCCAACGTTAACCGGCAGATCGACGGTATTGATGTTATTGCTCTTATTGGTGCTGCCCGGCACGAACGCGCGATCGGGCATGAAAGCCCCGAATGGAACGCCCATGAACCGACTGTTTTCCACCAACCATACGGAACATACATCGGCAGCCTGAGCCACCGGTGCCGCAAGCGCGGATGCTGCAAGACCGGCTGCGATCATTGCTGTTTTTAGACTGTTCTTCATCTTCTAACCCCTCCTTGACGATTGGACTGCTTGCTTACTACATTCAACCTCATTTCCGTTCCGAAGCACATCGCGATCAGGCCCGATGCTTTCCGAATCAGTTGGGCTTGAATTCACCTGGCCAAAGGATGTCACCGACTTTCAATGTCAGATCCGATGCCCTTGACGATTTTTTCTGTGCCTCCACCAGATGCACATCGCGCCCGTCCGCTGCAACCTTGATCATTTCCATGGATGCATCACGATACAGTTGAATAGCCTCCTGGTATTCACCGTGCAGCGCCTGCATCGATGCAGGTGGTTGTATTTTATCCAGAGCCGCCACAGCAGATTCAAATATGGCAGTCAAAGGAGCGACACGCTCTTTCAATGCTTCTCGCTTGATATCGCCCATCTTGTACGCCAGGCCCGCGAACGTCATTTTGACTGCATCCTGTTTCACTTGCGCATGGACCGGCCACAGTTCGCGCGCGTAAGTCTCTTCCTCAGCCGTAATTGGCGCACGCTCGTGATTGGCCTCGGTACTGGGTATGGCGAGTTGTGGTTTGGTGGGTGACGTTTCGCGCAATGCTGCCATGGCCATGAGCGCGATC
>DATMZQ010000004.1:0-3063 GCA_035573615.1 Burkholderiales bacterium
ATCAAAATTGAACCAGAACAATGGCACCGACTTCTCGAAGAATATGGTATTGGTCAATTTGCCGGTGCCATTCGCGCCCGCATTGAAAAACCTTGGCTTGTCGTAACCCCTCTCCTGCTTCCATTTCAGCACGGCCTCGTCGCTGACCCGTTTTTGCCCCAATTGCATGCGAGCCATATCGTCTGGGGAATTGACGACGAAGAAAAGCAGGAAGGTCAGCATATTCACGCCGATCAGGATCGGGATCGCATACAGAATGCGGCGCACCAGATAGCTGATCATCGCTGCGGTATCACGCTGTTTGCAGCTTGCCGCTCGCGCGCTCGCGGCGGCGGTATGATCCCACCGCGGGCACGATGGACAGCGCCAGCGCTGCAATCAAAAGGGCAATCGGCCAGATGACCGGGTGGTTCCATTCCCGGCGTTTCTGCTCACGGAGTTTCGCATCGATGCGCTGGTACTTCAGCCCGTTATTGGCCATCTTGTTTGGCTTGCGGTTGTGGACCCAGGCGTGCGCGAGCGTGTAGTCTTTTGGATAGAGCATGTAAACCCAGGGCGCATCGTGGCGGAGCATTTCGACCATGCGGTCGATCAGGGCCTGCCGCTCGGGGCCATTGGCCATGACCTGCATGCGTTCGAACATTTGATCGAATTCTGCATTCTGATAGTTGGCGGCATTCTCCCCGCCTTTGGTGCGGGACTGCGCTCCATAAAACAAAAACAGGAAATTTTCGGGATCGGGATAGTCCGCATTCCAGCCGAAGAAAAATAATTGTGCGGTACCTTTTCGAATCTTGTCCTGGAACCGGTTGAAATCGCTGTTGCGAACGACCATCTGCAAGTCGATTTTTTGAAACTGCTTCGCCAGCCAGTCGATGCGGGATTTACCTCCCACCCCAGTCAATGTCGTATCGAAGTAAATGACCAGCGGCTTGCCGCTGGACTTGTCCATTCCGTCCGGATAGCCGGCTTCGGCCAGAAGCTGCTTTGCGTACTTCACAGACTTGCGCTCCGGCTTGCCGTTGACCCAGTCATACACGTATGGATTTACGCCTTCCTGGCCCTCACGATGGCCGAATATGCCGGGGGGAATCGGACCTTGTCCCGGGATACCTCGCCCGTTAGTGAATATGGAAATGAATTCTTCCTGATCGATTGCGATGGAGATCGCCTGGCGCAGCTTGCGGGTTCGCTCGGAATCGCCTCCCACGACAGGGTCCAGCATATTGAAGCCCATGTACATGATCGATGTCGCCACTGAAGTCTGCAAACGGATATCCTGCTTGCGCATTTCATCAGCCAGGGTTACGTCACCGCTCGCCGTTATCTGAACGGTCTGGTCAAAGCTATCCGACGTAATGCCAGATGCATCGTAATAACCCTGCAAGAACTTATTCCAGTACGGGATGCTTTCCTTCTCCAGACTGAAGACCGCCTTGTCGACGAACGGCATCATCTTGCCGGCATCGTCAAGCAGGCCGGCCGCTTTATCACCCTCTTCGCCCTCTGACGGATACGCTTCCCCGGCGAAATTCGGATTGCGTTCCAGAACCATCATCCGGTTCGGGTCATGCGTGGTAAGCATGTACGCCCCGGTCCCCACCGGATACCAATCAAGCGATAGATTTTTGCCATCACTCATGCCTGGCTGCGAGTAGAAGCGCTCAGCTTCCCAAGGCACCGGAGCGAAAAAAGGCATGGCCAGCCAATAAACGAATTGCGGATACTTACCCTTGAGTTTTATTCGATAAGTGTATTTGTCTACGACCTGCACGCCATCCAATGGAAACTGCATGAGATCGAGATAATCATCCGGCGCCGACTTCTTTGCCACCTGTTGCAACTTTGCGGCGTAATCTTTCAGTCCCAAAATATATTCGCTGATCAGGCCGAAGATCGGAGAGTGCAATTTGGGATGCGCAAGGCGCCTTATCTCAAATGCATAGTCGTCTGCCACGAGTTCCCGCGTGCCGCTGTACTTGAAGTCTCGCAATTCGTAGACGTCTTTAAGGTCTTCGCGCTTCAGCGCGTGGTAACGATAATTTCCGTTTGCGTCTTTGGCAAAGGCGGGATGCGGCTGATACAAGATGCCGGGCTTGATGTGAACCTCGTAAAGACTGTAGGCAACCTTGGCGCCCGGTGCGGTCTCCGGCAACGGGTGATCCGCCGCGTCGTAAAAGGTTGGGTGCGGCACGTCCGTGCTCGCCAGGGGAACCAGCTCATATGGCCGCTTGAGATAGTGGTATTGCAGCGGGGGCATATAGATCTGCGCCGTAAACACCGCTTCGTTCTCGGCATAGGACTGCACCGGATCAAGATGCTTGGGCCGTTCTGAAAACGACGAATAGAGAATGTTCTTGCCGGAGTCACTTGCGGGGTACGGATTGTTCCATGCCCCGCTGCAGCCGGCCAGCCATGCAGCCGAGGACAACGCCGCGATTAGTAATAGACCCTTCATTTCGGCCAAGTGTAACGGAATCGGGGACCGTAGTTGCTCGTATCGCTGGCATACGAGCGCACCAACGCTTTCGCTATAATGCCCGCAGCTTCGAGGGAAATCGACATGGCATTGCTACAGAACAAAAATATCCTGGTTACTGGTTTACTCAGCAGTCGTTCCATCGCCTACGGTATCGCGAAAGCCATGACACGCGAAGGAGCGCGGCTTGCCTTCAGCTATCAGGGAGAGCGGGTGAAAGACCGTGTAGTTGAGCTCGCCGCAGAGTTCGACAGCAAATTGGTGCTGCCGTGCGATGTTGCCAGTGACAAGGAAATCGATGCTTTGTTCGAGTCGCTTAAAATGCATTGGGACGGCCTGGATGGGATCGTGCATTCGATAGCGTTTGCTCCGCGCGAAGCACTCGCCGGAGACTATCTGGAATCAGTCAGCCGGGAAGCGTTTCGCATTGCACACGACGTCAGCTCTTATAGTTTCGCTGCGCTCGCTAAGGCCGGGTTGCCCATGATGCAGGGACGCAACGCCGCGCTGGTGACATTGACTTACCTTGGAGCCGAACGGTCTTTCCCAAGCTACAACGTAATGGGGCTGGCAAAGGCAAGCCT
>DATMZQ010000005.1:0-5276 GCA_035573615.1 Burkholderiales bacterium
CGGTCGCCAGGCCCAGCACGCCGTAGTCGGATTGAGGGAGCATGCGCGTCAGGATCGGGAAGCTGATCAGGCCCAGTAGTACCGATAACCCTTGGCCGCCGAGAAAATGCAGAAAGCTGGTAGCGAGTCGCCTGCCCGCGGACGTCGGTGCGCTCATGCCTGGACTGGCGAATGCATCACAAATTCACGATTTTTTCGCGACGGTTTTGCGTTACCGGAACCGCAGAATTGGTCGAAGAGGCGGTCACTTATGTTGTGTGTTTGCTGGAAATCGGCGGTGTAACTATCCGGCGACAGTTGAATAGGCCCATTTCCGACGAGTAGTCTGTTCCGCATTGACCCGGGTTCAAGGATCGAGATCGCGGGATCTTATCCGCCGGCACGGGTTGTCGATACATTTTCGTGTCTTGGTGTCGTCATGGATTCGCTGGAAGTGTCGCTGCAGATCGTCTCGGCGCCCATCTTTCCAGCGATGAGATGCAGTAGCGCTTGATCAGCATCCGCGCCTGCAGCGCAACCGGTGCCCACCCGGCATCCGGTATTCAGGTTTTCGCCATTTGACGCACTCTCAAATCTCGAGGAAAAAACTTCGCCATGCTTAATCGAAATGCAATTGTCCGAGCGATCAGCCCGTTGTGGAGCAGAACTTTGAGCCTGCGGGCGCTGTTGCTGGTGGGTGTCATCTGCTGTCTGCGCGCCAATGCTGCGCTGGCTGCACCGGCAATCCACTACACCGATCTGGATTCGGCGCCAGTCAATGCCTGGGTGACGATTTACGGCAGTGGCTTCGGCACGAGCCAGGGTTCCGGCGCGGTCTACCTCGGTGGCTCGGCAGCTTTGTCCGTCGTGACATGGTCGGATAACAAGATCGAAGCCAAGTTACCTGCCAGCACCGGCAGCGGGCTGACGGTGGTGACCAGCAGCGGCACCAGCAATTCCATGACGTTCACCGCCCGCACCACCGGTCGCATCCTGTTTGCCGATCCGGTGAACGGAAACAATTCCTGGGACGGCACTGCGGCCACCTTTCAAGGCGGCAGCAAGGGCCCGTGGAAGGATCAGGGCAGCAATCAGAACAACTCGAATCCGAACGCGGTCAGCGCGGGCTTTTATGCATTGAATCCCGGCGACGTTCTCTATCTTCGCGGTGGCAGCTACGCGTTCGCCACCAACACCTATGGTGGCAAGACGTGGTTGTTCCTCAATGGCGAGCGCGGCGGTGTGAGCAATCCCGATGTGGGCTCCGCCGGTCTGCCGATCGCCATGGTCTCCTACCCGGGTGAACTGGCCGAGGGTGGGTCGGATTCCTTCGGAGTGGGCATCATGCCCTACGGCAATATCCACGACATCACGATTGCCAAGATCCGCCTGCGTTCTGGCAGCG
Source organism: Burkholderiales bacterium (assembly GCA_035573615.1). Taxonomy (GTDB): domain Bacteria; phylum Pseudomonadota; class Gammaproteobacteria; order Burkholderiales; family JACQAP01; genus JACQAP01. Next base: position 1,385 of record DATMZQ010000005.1, read on the forward strand.
CCGCGATGTCGATGAATGAGACCCAGAATGCGCGGCTGCGGTTTGTGGATATCGAAACGGCCGGCCCGATGAATGACCAGTACAACGCTTTCGGCTTCGTCGGCACCGATGGTTTGAAGGTCCTCGGCAACAAGATTCATGACGTGGGCAAAGCGGGTGAGAAGCTCTCTCATGCGATTTACTACGAAGGCTATGGCACCAGCACCGACGTCGAGATCGCCTACAACACCATCGTCAATGAACGCGGTGGACGAGGCATCCAGGTGTATGCGCATACGGCCACCGATCGCCTCGATGTACTTTCGATTCACGACAACTACATCGATACCACGACCTTGACCGGCATCCTGGTGGGCCAGGGCGATGGTGGCGCGGTGTCCAACTGGGTGCGCAAGGCCAACATCTTCAACAACGTCGTCCGCCGCTCCGGCAATCCGAATGGCTACTCTTCGAACGGGTACCTGCCGGAGCAGGCCGGCATCCACTTGACGCTGTCGGGTTGCGATTTCGTCGTTACCCACAACACGCTGGTCGGCGACAACGTCTATCGCACCTTGTGGCTGGAAGCCTCCAAAACGGCGGTTATCCGCGACAACCTGTTCGACACCAAAGCCGTCGTGGTGGGTTCCGGCGCCGCCGGCGTCACCTGGGATCACAACGGGTTTGCTGGCGGCCTGTCGGCGCCCTCAGGTGCCGCTGCCAGTGTGGTGGCTGCATCGGCTGGGTATGTTGGCGGCGAAAATTTCAGTCTCGCCGCGAGCAGCCCGTTCAAGGGCAAGGCCAGCGATGGCAGCGACATCGGTGTCGTGTCGTCGGTGCTGGCCGTAAAGAGGCCTGCGGCACTGCAGATTACGGTGCACTGAGTCCGCTAACAAAAAGGACGACAAACGGGCCGGCCTTGCCGGCCCGTTTTCATTGGGAGTCCGTGGGCCGCTTGCTGTTGCACTCGGCGTCGCTACCGGTAACGCGGTAAACGGTGAAACCGGGAGTCAGTGTCACTGGCTGTAACCAGCGGGGCACGTATCCTCTTTCGAGTGCGATGAAGAAAATCTTGTTGGTATCGGGATAGGGCGTCCGGGCGTCGAGATTCAGCCTGTTGGGGACGATGAGGTGTACGCAGTACTGGCGAACCATGGCCAGCGTGGCTTTTTCATCGTATTGCGCCGTTGTGTAAGTTGCGCTTGGCAGGCTGATGCAAGGCCTTTCCAGGACCGCGCCCAGCAGCTGACAGTCGGCACCCATCAGAGGGTGCGAGTCACTGCTGTTGGTGCGCAGGAATTCCGCCACCGTGCCTGCCTGGTAAGGCGTGTTGAGCGTGGCGCGCAAGTGTTTGCGCTCGCTCCACGGAAAAGCATCTTCGTACCGCGACCAGACGCTCAGCTGTACCAACAGATAGAAGATGCCGACCGCGATCGCCAGGGTGCGTGCCCAGTGGATGCGGTCGACGCTGCGCAGTTCCACCAGTGATTTCCAGATCAGGGTCGCCCAGTAGGGCACCAGTGGCATCAGGTAGCGGGCTTGCAGATCCTTGGGATTCACGCCGCGACTGATGATCAACAGGATTCCCAGCGTCGCGAAACTCACCACCAATGCGTTGATGGCGACCATTGCATCGGCAGATAACAGCCGGCCGGTGAGTGTGCCGAGGCAGAGCCGAAGCGCGCGCACTACTGCCGGCGCGATCAGAAGCAAAGCCGCGAGGCTCAGTGGAATTGTGACCCACAGCGGCCCCTTGGCGCCGAACACATCCATTCCCGCCCAGCGCAGTGATTGCAGAATATCGGCAATGGGGAAGGCAAATACCGCGTCGGGACCACCGCGAATTCCACCCACGAGCAGTGCATTGCGCCCGAAAATCAGCAGCACTCCTGCGAGCATGAACCCGACGGTGAGCACCACATGCTTGGCAATGCGGCGGTCGCCGTCCCGCGCATACACGACGGCGAGCGCGGCGGCGCCGTGCGCGGCGATGATTGCCAGGCCGAGGTAGCGACTGAGGAATGCCAGCAATGCCAGCACCGCGGACATCCACAGATTCCTGACCACGCGAGCGGATGGTTCGGTGGCCTGCACCAGCTGCAGCAGACTGCCAATCGCAAACGTGCAATACATGGGCTCGCTCAGGCCGATCGCCACCGTGAACAGCGGCCAGCAGTAGAACAGCCAGCCAATTCCGATCGAGTAACTGGCCAATTCCGACAATCGCAGCCTCAGGCATAGCTTGATCAGCAGCCAACCGGATGCAATGTGAAAAATCAGCGCCAGCACGAATGGCGACCAGGTAGCTGGTATTCCAATGACGATCAGGGGCACCAGCAGCAGCGAGGTCAGTGGCGGCCACACCGTTTGCGGCGACGGGATGTACCCGAATGCGAGCTGTTCAGCGTAGTAGGGTACGGCCGTGGAATAGCCGCGCCCATCCAGGATGTTCTGGGCGGCGGTGATGTGATGAGCCGCGTCGGTGCACAGGAACACCGGGTCGACGACCTGTCCCATGGCCAGGGCTATCAGCAATGCGCTGAGCCAGAACAACAGCTGGCCCGGGCTGCGCATCTGGACACCGAAAAAGTTCATTCGGTCTCGGCGAGTTCGATTATCCGGCGATTGAGATGGATGCCGAGCGTAAAGATTTCTTCGAAATAGCGCTTTGCTTGCAGTGCCAGGATGCCCAACGCGAGCAATTGCACCGACAGCATCGTGGTCAACAGGCCGACGATGAACGTGTACGGATAATGCGCGTAGGCTTGAGCGACTGCAGTGGTCACGGCATCAGTTGCCGATGCCGGCAGCGCCCGGTACGCCTCGACGAAGTGCGCCACCGTCCAGAAGTCCACCCACGCGGCAAACGCGCCGAGGAACAATCCCGGCAGGATGAAGAACATGAACGGTCGGAACGCGAATCCCGACATCACGGTGCTGAATATCTGCGGCAGGATGCGCATGCTGGAACGCCGCCGCACATTCGGGCCGACCAGCAACGACCAGTCGAGATGCGCCGGGATCTCGACCACCTTGGCGCGCAGGATCATCGCCTTGTAGATGACTTCCGGCATCAGTGCCATGCGTGAGCCACGCAATACCATCGCGCGAATGAATGGCCCGTCATAGGCCCGGACCATCGAGGTGAGCGTCGACAGGCTGGAATTGGACACGTACGACAGGAAGCGGTTGGCAAGCCGGCTCAGCACGTAACGTGCGTGCGGGATGTTCGTGATCTTTCCGCCCGTCATATAGGGCGACGCGATCACGATGTGCGCCGAATGTTTCACGATGGCCGCGAGCAGCGCGCCGATGTGCTCAGCCCCATAGCTCATGTCGGCGTCCAGCACGACCACGTACTCGCCGCGCGAATTGGCGAAGCCGGTACGCAGCGCCTCACTCAGTCCGCGATTGCCGGGATGCCGGATCAACCTTATCCAATGGTGGCGGGCCGCAAGAGCCGCAGCGACAGTGGCAGTCTCATCGCTGCTGCCGTCATCGACGATCACCGCTTCAAAATCGTAGCTGCCGCGGAGTTCAACCAGCGCGGAATCGATTTGCGGAATCGTGGTGGGTAGCGTGGCGGCTTCGTTGAACGCCGGTATCAGGAGCGTAACCAGCGGCTTTCCGGCAAGGTCTGAATTCATGTTGTTATCGTTGTTATGGCAAAAATTCCAACATCCACTCGGTTCGACTTATCAGCCCGCTCGCCGCAGACCGCAGCGTAGGATGATGGCGCATCCCTGAACGCCAACTCGGCAGAAATAGTAGAAGTGTGAATTGTATTCGAATGCCAGCATGAGGATCGTTTATAGGGCCTTTCTGCGGCGTACCGCGTCGGGTACCCTCGCTCGCGATCGCATCCACGAGTAATAAGACCAACAAGGACTCGGCGATTCTCAGGCCCGGGCCG
>DATMZQ010000006.1:0-7918 GCA_035573615.1 Burkholderiales bacterium
GTCCCAGCCTGGACAAACAAATAGCAGCGACCTCCGGCAGTAAACACGGCACATTAGACATTGTCGCCGCGCCGCACTCGCCATTGCGCTGGCTGTCTAGTCCGCTGCGGCCCGCCAGCGGATCAAAAGGGTGTAGGCCTCTAAACCAAGGTGCAATAGTTCGCCCATCGATCAGATCCTATTCTTGAATTGTGAACACGCGAGCACTCGAACAAAGGCCAGGTGTAATGGACAATTCCGATCTCGTGCCAGCGCCATTTCTTTCCGCGCCCGGCGCATCCGGCATCCGCTGGAATTCGCGGTCGTGTGTAGCGTGCCCGGGACTGACCGTCATTTACCTGGAACGCATCGCGGAATCAACAAAGGAACACTACAGCGATACTGCTATCACGGTCCTCATTCCAGGCGATCTGGGCGCCTTCAAAGCCAGCTACCGCACAGGGGATGGACGTCGGTGCCGAACGTACGTGCGCGCCCCCGAGCTATCGGTGATTCCGCCGGGACAGAGTCATGCGCTGGCCGTCGCGCGGCAATCCGACATGCTGACCATTGCCGTGGATTGCAAGTTCTTTCGCGAAATTGCGCGCATTGCAATCGCATCCGAAACCACTGGGATAGAAGCCGCTGAGGTGGTCGGGCAATTTGCCGCGGCCGATCCACTCCTGAGAGAACTGGGTAACACATTGTTCCGCGAATTCAGGCTGAATGGGACCCCGGGCACGGCATACCTCGAGTGCCTGGCCGGTGTCGTGGCGATCCATCTGGCCGCAAATTATTGCAGCGGACACGTGTTGCCGTTCTATTCGGGTTTGTCACCGCATAGATTGAAGATAGTTCAAGGCTTCATCAAGGAACACTTGAGCGAAGCGATCAGGGTCGAACAGCTGGCGGCCGTTGTACACATGAGTCCCTTCCATTTCGCGCGGATGTTCAAGAAAGCTACTGGAAAAGCGCCGCATGCCTACGTCAACGCACAGAGAATAGAGCACGCGAAGGAATTGCTGAGGGAGAGCGATCTGCCGCTGGTGGACGTCGCCGCAACGGTCGGCTTCCAGACTCAGGCACACTTCACTGGTGTATTTCAAAAGCACGTCAGCGTGACTCCGCGGAACTTTCGACTGAAATTCCGGGCCAGTGCGCGCCCCGGGTGGTGCGAAGGGGAAAACGATCCGCGCCACGGCAGGAATCCAACATCATCCGCAAGCTTCGGGAAGAAGCTTCCCGATAACGCGGCTAACATTTTCCCATGATGCGAAGCATGTTCCTTCCATGAGTAAGGCAATTGTCCGGGGACCAACCCGGATGCCTAACAAACGATCCCGTCATTTCACTTTCCGGTAGAGGCCGAACATGATGCATGCGACCGATCAAAATTCAAGCACCGGCATTGCCGCATCGAGTGGCAGTGCGATGGATGACCTTCTTTCGCGGTCCTGGTGGATGCTGGCTTTGCGCGGAGTGATCGCCGTGCTATTCGGCGTTCTGGCCTTGATGTGGCCCGGCATTACATTGCTGTGGCTCGTCTTGCTGTTCGCGGCTTATGCACTGTTGAGCGGGATCGTATCGGTCGCAGGCGCCGTGACCAACCGCAAAATAGACAAACAGTGGTGGATGATCTTGCTGCTTGGGCTCGTTAGTATCGTCGCGGGTGTCTTCGCAGTGATGAACCCCGGTTTGACCGCACTGGCACTCGTACTCGTCATGGGAGCCAACGCAGTGGTAGTCGGAGTGCTTGACATTGTCGTCGCAGCGCGTTTACGCAAGACCAGACGAAACGAGTGGCTGCTGATCCTCGCAGGAGTCATTTCAGTTGTATTCGGAGTCCTGGTATTGCTATTCCCGGGCGCCGGAGCGCTGGCCCTGGTGTGGCTAATCAGCACTTATGCCATTTTCACAGGAATCCTGTTGCTGGCACTGGCCTTCCGCGCGCAGGTCTGGGCGAAGAAGTCGAGGCGTTCGGCACCATTGTCTGGCGGCCAGCCGATGACTGAAGGAAGTGCTGCAACAGGTCCCGCGGCTATGGGCAAACACCACCCGACAACATAAAACAGTAACTTGAAACGCAACGTCTGAAAGGAGCAAATCATGAACTGGAAAAACGTTTGTAACGTCATCATCGCTGCCCTGTGCGGCATCGCACTGGCAGGCGGCGTGGTTGCGGAAGACAAGGGCAAGACCGCTGAAGCCAACAAGACCGCTGAAGCCAAGAAGGACAGCAATGCCGCGAATCAGAACGACAAAGACAAAAAAGAGGTTGACGCACCGGTAGCCGGACGGGTCCCGCTCGGTGTCACAGTGGTGGAGGCCGATCTGGTGGCCGCCGGCTATCGCGCATCGAAGCTCATGCATTCAGAAGTCTTCAACGACAAGAACCAGAAGATTGGCAAGATCGACGACATGGTCGTCGCGCCGGACGGATCGCTATCCCTTGCGGTGATCGATGTCGGCGGTTTCCTCGGAATCGCCAGCCACAAGGTCGCTATTCCGGTGAGGCAATTCAAACAGATGCATCCCAAGCTGGTGCTGCCCGGCGCTTCCAAAGAGGAACTGAAGAAACTTCCCGAGTTCGTTTACACGAGTTGAGTTGCGCCGCATACACCAGCCGCTGTTTAGCAGTAGGGCGAAGGCCCTCAACAACAATTCCAGGAGAAATCGATGGAAGCACAAACCACCGAAAAGCGCGAAACGAACACAGTGACCCCCCGTCAAACCGGGACCGGTAAAAAATCGGACGCCGGCAAGAAATCCGATGTCTGGAATCCGTTCAAATTTCTTCGCAAGTCCCCGGAGGAACGGCGCAGCGATCCTTCGTCGGGTATGGCAACGGCCGGCAGCAATTTGCCCGCAGCATTTGATTCATCGCGATTTTTTCCGACCGATCCGTTGCGCCTGATGCAGGATTTGTGGCGCGATCCGTTTTCCGGCTTCGGTGCGCTGGATCGCTGGTTCGGCGACTTCAGCCCGGCAGTGGTTCAGCCGAAAATTGATGTAATCGACGAGGGCGATGCGGTTCGAATCAATGCCGAACTGCCCGGAATCGATCAGAAGGACATCGAAGTTCTTATTGAAGACGACAGCGTCATCCTGCGCGGCGAAAAGAAAATGGAGTCAGAATCGGAAGAAAAGGGATGCTACCGCATAGAGCGTTCCTTCGGCAGTTTCCAGCGCGTTATTCCGTTGCCTGATGGGGTCGATGTCAGCCGTGCGGAGGCAAGCATGGACAAGGCGGTGCTGAAGGTGCGCATCCCCAAGACTACGTCCGAAAAATCGGGGGCTCAGCGGGTGGAAATCAAATAGACGGGAATGGTTGAGGCCGGCTCGCGGCTATCGCCATGAGCCGGCGCCATTCCTGACGCTTCACGCCAGACTCTTCCTCAGTCCGGGCACTGCGCAAAGTGCGCATAAACAAATTGGCGCACGCGTTTTCTAAAATTGCGTAGATCCTATCGTCCATTCTTTTCTTCGCGTCGAGCTGCCCGAAGTGTTGGCAGAATTCCGAACTCGGTGCGCCGTCAATTTCGCGTTTCGGCCGGAGACGGGGTCGCATAAGACTTTACACCGCGCAAATCAAAAAACTGCAAAGCTTCCATCGGTACGAGGCGAAGCGCGAGGGATAGCGCATTCAAACACCCGAAGGCACAAACGCTGCTGTCCCGGGATCGCGACCAACTTGCGTCTATCCACTGGACTGTTAGTAAGGCCACTGCAAAAATTAACTTTCGCCCAGTCCCCAACCGCGCAATGTCGAACTAACCAGGCATCCACGTATCTCCATTAATTTCATCCGGCTTAATTGGGCGGGTATTGCCCGATCGGTGCTAGACTTTTGCAGCACTTACCATACCGCCATGGGCCTGCAGATGAGGGAAAGTCATGCGCGATCTTGATGCAACCGTGGCATGTCCGAGTTGCGACCTGATCCAACGCATCCCGCCAATGCCTACGAGCGGGACAGCACATTGTCCAAGATGCGGTGAAGGTGTCGCAACCCGTCACGCCAATACGCTCGAGCAAACGCTGGCGTTAAGCTCAGCCGCGGCAATTCTACTGGTAATTGCAAACACTGCGCCGGTGATTGGGCTGTCCGCCGCAGGACTTCAGGCGAGCACCACATTGAGCGGCGCGGCGAATGAATTATGGGAACAGGGCCGCGAACTGAGCGCTGTGGTGGTGGTGTTCTGCAGCATAGTCGCTCCGGTGGCCTATGTCAGTTTCATGCTGACGCTATTGCTTTCTCTTCGACACAACCCGGCACCTGCGTGGATAGGCACGGTTATGCGCGGCATCAGTTTCATGGCACCGTGGTCGATGGACGAAGTGGTGATGCTGGCGATTCTCGTCGCGCTTATCAAGATAGCATCGCTTGCGAATACCACACCGGGCGTCGGGATGTATGCGCTGGGGGCGCTGATTGTCGTGCTGGCTGCGATCAAAGTCACCTTCGATCCGCGCGAAGTCTGGCGAAAAGTGCGGTGGGCGGCATGATCGTTTCCTGCCCGACATGCCAGTTGTTGTCCCGAGTCCCATCAAGGACTCATCTGGCGCACTGCCCGCGTTGCGCCGCGCGGCTGATGGCGCGCGCTCGCTACCCCCTGCAGCGCACCTGGGCTTTGGTGATTGCATCAGCGATCTGTTATATCCCCGCCAATACATTACCTGTCCTGACCACGAGCACGCTGCATTCTTCGCAGTCCGACACAGTGCTCGCGGGCATAGTCTATCTTTATACATCGGGGTCATGGCCGCTTGCGCTCATCGTGCTGATTGCGAGCGTGATGATTCCGGTGGGCAAACTCGTGGCGCTGGGATACCTGCTCGTCAGCGTTCAACGCGGCTCCGTCCACGCCAGCCGCGAACGCACGCGCATGTTCCGTCTCGTCGAGAAAATCGGCCGCTGGTCGATGCTCGATGTGTTTGTCGTCGCTTTCGTCGTAGCATTGGTGCAGCTGCCGCCGCTCATGACGGCGGAACCCGGGCCGGGCGTTCCTTTCTTTGCGGCCGTGGTGATACTCACGATGATTGCCGCTTTGTCATTCGACCCCCGCTTGATCTGGGATCAAGTACAGGCACAGCAGCAAGCGCATGGCTGACGACGACAGAGATCTGGAAGGTCTGCCGCACGCGATCGCAGCGCCGCGCCGGCATGCGCGCATCTCGATGGTCTGGATCGTCCCAATCGTTGCGGCCCTCGTGGCCTCCGGTATCGCGCTCGAACGCATACTGAGCGAGGGGCCAACCATCACAATTGTCTTCGATTCGGCGCAAGGAATAGAGCCCGGCAAAAGTTTTATCCGCTTCAAGGATGTGAACATCGGGCAGGTAACGGCGGTGCAGTTGTCTGCCGACTATGGCAAAGTCCAAGTCACCGCAAAAATCGCCAGGAACGCGGCGGGACTGATGGTCGAGGATGCGCAATTCTGGGTAGTGCGACCGCGCATCACGCTGACTGAAATATCGGGACTCAATACGCTGCTGTCGGGCAACTATATTGGCTTCGAAGCAGGCAAGGCCAAGACCCCCCGGAAACATTTCACGGGAGTCGAAACACCCCAATTGCTCACCAGCGGGATGGCCGGTCGGCAATTTATCCTGAAGGCCCGCGATCTGGGGGGAGCAGGTGTGGGCTCGCCGGTTTATTACCGTCGTATTCCAGTAGGGCAGGTCACTGCCTACGATCTGGCATCCGATGGCAATGTAGTCGACATCAAAGTATTCGTGAACGCGCCGTACGATAAATATGTGAAACGCGGAACACGTTTCTGGAATGCCGGGGGGCTGGACGTCTCGGTTGGGGCCGCTGGTATCAATGTACGCGCCGAGTCCATCGCAGCGTTACTCTCTGGCAGTGTCGCTTTCGATACCCCTGCGTTTGCAATCGCAGAGGAGGTCGCGGTTGCGGATGCCGTCTTCACCTTGCATCGCGATCAGCTTTCCGCGATGAAGCAACCTGATGCAATTACCAGGCAGTATGTTTTACGCTTCCAGGAATCTTTGCAAGGCTTGTCGGTGGGCGCGCCCGTCACGTTCCTCGGCCTGCCCGCGGGTGAAGTTACGGCCGTAGGCGTGACGCTCGATCCGGGGACGCTTGATGTCCGGCCCAGAGTCGCCGTTACGTTGTTCCCCGAACGGCTCATAGCGACTTTGCCCATCGAGCAGCAGGCAGCCGCCATCGAGACCAGCCAAAGCGTGCTCAAGAGTCGCGCCCTGGTGCAACACCTTGTCGAGGCGCGCGGCTTGCGCGCTCAGCTCAGAAGCGCAAATCTGCTCACTGGTCAGTTGTATGTCGCTCTTGATTATTTTCCGGCAGCACCGAAGGCAAAACCAAACTGGGATGCCGAGGCTCCGGAGCTTCCCGTAGCGCCCAGTACACTGCCTGACCTGCAGGACAAACTGTCCAGCGTGCTGGCGAAGATAGACAAACTGCCACTCGAAGCGCTTGGCACTAATACGACCAAAGCGCTGGAGTCTCTCGACCGGACGCTGAAGGATGCGGACAGGCTGGTGAATCGCCTGGATGCAGACACGGTACCGGAACTCAAAACAACGCTCGAAGAAGCGCGGAGCACTCTGGCTGCTGCGAGCCGTGTCATGAAGAGTGCGGAAAGTACGCTGGCGGGTGCCGATGCGCCTGCACAGCAGGAATTGCGCAACACACTGCGGGAAGTAACCTTGGCTGCGCGCGCGGTTCGGGTCCTGGCTGACTCCCTGGAGCGTCGTCCTGAGTCGCTGGTTCGAGGCCGGTCAAAGACCCCATGACACTAAGACAACTGTTATCGCTGTCTGCGCTCGCCATGCTTGCGCCCGGCTGCGCATCGACACCTACTTCGCATTTTTACACGCTGAACGCCATGGCCGCTCCCGGTCCCATGCCCTCTAACGTTTCTATCGTGGTGGTGTGCATCTCCGTACCTTCCGAGGTGGACCGCCCGCAATGGGTCTTGAGCACCGGCGCCAACGAAGTGCGGCTCGATGATTTCAACCGCTGGGCATCACCCCTGCAGGATGCCATTGCGCGCGTGACGGCCGAGAACCTCGCAGCGTTGCTCGCGACACCGCGCGTTAGCGCATTTCCGCAGATGGTTGCGGAAACGGATTACCGCGTTACGATCGAAGTCCAGCGTTTCGAATCGAGACTTGGGGATTCGATCACGTTCGACGCGGTCTGGATGCTGCGGCGTACGAAAGACGGCAATGCCGAGCTGCGACGTACCACGGTACGAGAACCGGCCCCTGGCAATAGTTATAGTGAACTGGCGGCTGCACACAGCCGGGCACTCTTGCGCTTGAGCACGGACATCGCGAAGGAGATAACGGCTCGTACTTCGGCTGCCACATAGCTCTCAATCAGGAGCATCGGAATGAGGGTGCAGGCGAAAGTGACGGATATCAAGCAAGGAAATGTCGAGCCTTCGGCATTGCGTTAAGCCCGTTGAAACATAATGAGTGACGTGCGCGTACTTCACTAGGTGAGCAATGTTTCATAGCAGCGCGAATACAGGCTGCGCAATCTACCTGCCGGACAAGAAGGGAAGTACACCCCCTCAGCATTGCAATTACCTGCTGGGAACAAAAAGAGAATCAAATGCCCTTGCGGGACGCTGGTTTTGGCTTTCACCCTGGTCAAACCTGTAGACAATGACTCGACCGCTTGCGCTAGTCGCGTGCCCAGCGCGCCAGAGACGTTCTTGCGGCACCGGGTTCGCCTACATATGTCACTGTGCTAAATACCACATAAGTAGGATACTGCGAGACTGTTGGCACCGACCTGACTGCCTGAAGAGGAAAGAACAACAACAATTACGGGCGGGGCAGCGGCAGATACAAAAACGCCCGGCGCGACCGGGAAAGAGCAATGAATCGCCGGCAATTCGATACGCAAGCGCAACAGGGGAGGATTTCATATGGCTGATCTGACGGG
>DATMZQ010000007.1:0-28602 GCA_035573615.1 Burkholderiales bacterium
TCCTTCAAGGATGCATTCTGGGGATTGATGTTGGTGGTGATTGTCATGGGCGGAATTTATGGGGGCATATTTACGCCTACCGAAGCGGCCGCTGTAAGCGCCGTCTACGCCTTTGTCGCTGCCGTGTTCATTTATCGCGGCCTTTCTCTGAGGCAGGTTCCAAAAGTCCTGCTTTCGGCGGCCAATACGAGCGCGATGCTGCTCTACATTATTACCAACGCCATTCTGTTTTCTTTTTTCCTGACCTCAGAGCAGATTCCCCAAGCGCTCTCTCAGTGGGTGGTAGACCAGCATCTCTCGGCATGGACGTTCCTGATTGCGGTAAATATTGCATTACTGGTGGCCGGCCAGTTCATGGAGCCCAGCTCCATAATCCTGATCCTGGCGCCCTTGCTGGTACCGATCGCGCGGAATCTGGGCGTAGATGCAATTCATCTTGGCGTCATCATGACGGTGAACATGGAGATCGGCATGATCCATCCACCCGTTGGATTGAATCTGTTTGTTGCCAGCCATATCGCCAAAATGGGTTTGACTGAGGTGTCCATCGCGTGCCTGCCATGGGTCGTAGTGTTGCTTGCATATCTTGTTCTGATCACGTACCTACCGGGTGTCTCGCTGTGGTTACCGAACCTGCTGTATTAGACGATGTTCTTCAGCGCGGACCGACCACCACGGCGTCAATACCCAATTTTTTGGCGCGCGCGATCGCCCGGTCGGCATCGTGCTTATTCCGGAAAGGACCCATTTGCACGCGTGTTTCCAGATGTGTCCTGATGCCGGCCTGCTGCAGTTGTTTTTGCAAAGCCAGAGCGTTCGCAAGTGAATTGAATACGCCGGCCTGCACGATATAGGTCTTTGCTGGTGCGGCGGGGAGCGCACCAGCCCGCGGTGCGGTCCCCGCTGCGCGAGGCGGAACCACCAGGGTTTCGCTATTGAGAATTTTCGGTGGCGCCGGCTCCGGCTGCGTTATCTTGGACATCGGTGTTTCAGAGCCGGGCACCGGCGTGGTAATGAGCGCTTGGGCGGGTTCGTGTGGAGCGGTTCCAATACCGGCGGGAATACCGGGCAAGTGCTTTACCAACGCCAGAGCGAGAATCGATACTCCAATCAGCGCGACCGCAATGATGAGCCGCCTGCCGTTCGGTGATTTGGCCGGTCGTCCCAAAACATCTGGCTGATTCGGATCGGGTGGCATGTGCGCTGTCGCAAAATGGATGACCGATGCTAACACCGATTTTCGCGCGCTTCGTTTGCCGGATGCTGCACTTTGACTGCAACAGGAATCAGCCAAAGGAAAACTCCAGGCCAAATTCGTTTCATTCGCTTTGGCGCCATGCTATTCTTATGAATTAGCTTTGAAAAACAAAACCTTTTGGAGAAATTGATGGCTGTTGAACGAACTCTGTCAATCATTAAACCGGATGCGGTGGCAAAAAATGTGATCGGACAGATTTATTCCAGATTTGAACAGAGCGGATTGAAAATTGTCGCGGCGAAAATGATGCAATTGTCCCGCGGGGACGCTGAGGGATTTTATTCAGTACATCGGCAGCGGCCGTTTTTCAACGATCTGGTGAACTTCATGATCTCCGGCCCGGTCATGGTACAGGTGCTCGAAGGCGAAAGCGCCATACAGAAGAATCGCGATCTGATGGGCGCGACCGATCCAAAAAAAGCATCCAAAGGATCGATTCGCGCCGATTTCGCCGATAGCATCGACGCCAATGCCGTGCATGGTTCCGACGCTCCGCAAACTGCTGCAGTGGAGATCGCTTATTTTTTTCCTGCGTTTAACATCTATTCACGCTGATGCCGGTTAACCTGCTCGAATTCGATGCGCAAGGCCTCGCGGCTTTTTTTGCTGAAATCGGCGAGAAGCCATTTCGCGCGAAGCAGGTAATGCGCTGGGTCCACCAGTTTGGACAGTCCGAGTTCGAGGGCATGAGTGATCTGTCGAAGGACTTGCGCGCGAAGCTTAAAACTGGCGCGACGGTGCAGTCGCCGTGCCTGCTTGACGATTCCACCGCATCCGATGGAACGCGCAAATGGCTCCTTGGCGTCGGCGCCGCCAATGGTATTGAAACTGTATTCATCCCTGAAACCGGCCGTGGAACGCTGTGCATTTCTTCGCAGGTCGGCTGCGCGCTCGAATGCGCCTTCTGTTCGACCGGGAGGCAGGGATTCAATCGTAACCTGACAGTGGCTGAAATCATCGGGCAGCTGTGGTGGGCCAATCGCGCACTCGGGGCAGACCGACAGGGAGAGCGGATAATCAGCAATGTCGTCATGATGGGCATGGGAGAACCGCTGGCCAATTTCGAAAATGTCGTATCGGCCATGAGGATCATGCTGGACGACAACGGTTACGGACTGTCGCGTCGACGCGTCACGGTGTCGACGTCGGGTATGGTGCCGGCAATGGATAGACTCGCCGCGCAGCTGCCGGTCGCGCTCGCCGTTTCGCTGCACGCTCCTGACGACGCACTACGCAATCGCCTGGTGCCGATCAACAAGAAATATCCACTGAAGGAATTGATGGCTGCGTGCAAACGCTATATCAAGGTTGCACCGCGGGATTTCGTTACGTTTGAATATGTGATGCTCGACGGTGTCAACGATAGCGTGGACCAGGCCAGGCAGCTGGTGGCGCTGGTAAAAGGCGTGTCGTGCAAGTTCAATCTTATTCCGTTCAACCCGTTTCCGGATTCAGGCTTCGCACGTTCTTCACGAGATCGTATCGCAGCATTTCGCAATGTATTAATGGAGGCCGGGCTGGTCACGACGACGCGGAAAACCCGCGGCGAAGACATTGACGGCGCTTGCGGCCAACTGGCAGGCCGGGTGCAGGATCGGACGCAGCGTAAATCGCGCCGAACGATGGTGGCCCCTGCATGAAGGTGGTATTTTTTCTTATCTTAACTGTCGCAGTTCTGGCCGGCTGCACGACCCATCCAACCAAATCAGAAACCGGTGAGCCGAGGAACGCCGCCGAAAATCGCGCTCGCATCCATACCGAACTGGGCGCAGCGTACTACGGTATCGGGCAGATGCCGGTTGCCATCCAGGAGCTCAAGGAGGCAATCAGTGCTGACCCGAATTATGCCCCGGCACATAGCCAGCTCGGACTGGTCTACATGAGCCTGAAGGAAGATGCTTTGGCACAGCAATCCTTCGAGCGCGCGCTGAAGATTGACCCAAGTGACTCTTCCGCGAACAACAATTATGGAATGTTCCTGTGTCAGCGCAAACGCGAAAAAGAAGCCATGAAATATTTCGCCGCTGCGCTTAAGAATCCGCTCTACGGCTCGCCGGAAAACGCCTATACCAACGCCGGCATTTGTTTGCGCATGCAAGGGGACGACGCAAAGGCGGAGGAATGGCTACGCAAGGCACTGGCGCTGCAGCCGGACCAGTCCCTGGCGTTGTATCAATTGGCCGACATTTCATTCAAACGCAATGAGCTCATCGATGCGCGGACACTGCTGAACCGCCACATGCAAGTATCGACTCCGTCGGCGGAGGCCTTATGGCTTGGCGCGCGCATTGAGCAGCGTCTCGGTAATCGCACGGCCCTCGCCAGCTATGGCGCGCAACTGAATAATCGTTATCCAGGTGCGTTGCAAACCAGATCATTCAATGAGGGAAAATTTCAGTGAGTGGCACTGGCATGATGAACGAGCCTGCTCCGACGGCCGCTCCTTCCCCAACGCCCGGCGATCCGGGCGCGGCCGGCGCAACGCTGCTCAAGGAACGCCGGCGCCAGGGTTTGAGCCTCGGCGATATTTCGCGCCAACTTAAGCTTTCCGTGCGGCAAGTAGAAGCGCTGGAGCGTGACGATTATTCCGCATACAAAGGTCCGGTTTTTATCCACGGCTTCATTCGTAACTACGCCAAGCTTCTTGGTCTGGATCCGGAACCACTTATTCGCGCTGCCGACGCGCTGCTCAAGCCTCCAAGCGTCGCGTCGGCCGACTCAACAACGCAGCCCGAAGTGCTGCGGGCGCCTGGAAAGACCGGCAAATCGTTGCCCTGGGGCCTGATCGGCCTCGCGCTATTCGTGGGCATCGCAATATCGGTGTATTTTGGCGGGCGCCGCGCGCCGGACGCTGGACGCAACGCGCCAACCGCGGTGGTGCGCGACAATCTAAATTCCACGAAGAGCCATCCGGAAACAAGATCGGGCGGCGAAACCAGTCAACCCAAGCCTCGCGTTGAAGTGACCAAGCCAACGCCCAAGTCAGCCGCTAAAGCTGATGCAAGGGCTGAGCCGAAGGCCAGGAGCGAATCTCCGACGCCCTCGGTAGAAACTCGCGTACCGGCAGAAACGAGCGTGCCGGCAGAAACGAGCGTGCCGGCAGAAACTGGTGGACCGATTGCGGTAGATGAATCGGAACGCCTGACGGTGAGAATGATTTTTGAACAGGATTCCTGGGTTGAGATTAAGGATCGCGCCGGTAATACAATTTTCGGACAACTCAATTCCGCAGGCACCCGTCGCAGTGTTAGCGGGGAACGGCCGCTTACGGTAGTAGTCGGCAATGCCGCGGGTGTGCGTCTGTTTCAGGGTGACAAAAGCATCGACCTTGCTCCGTACACGAGGGTCGATGTTGCGCGACTAACGCTGGAGTAACATCGTTCTGCCATGTCTGGTAATTTTGTTCTTCGTCACCAAACGCGCCTCGTGCGTATCGCCGGCATTCCGGTAGGAGGTGGCGCCCCGGTCGTCGTGCAGTCGATGACTAATACCGATACTGCGGACGCAAGCGCGACGGCGCAACAAGTCCGGACGCTTGCGGAGGCCGGATCTGAGTTGGTGCGAATCACGGTAAACAGCGCAGAAGCGGCAGCCGCTGTCCCGCAAATTCGCAATATCCTGGAACGCGACCGGTGCCGTGTGCCGCTGATTGGCGATTTCCATTTCAATGGCCACAAGCTGCTGAAGCAGTTTCCGGAATGCGCTCAGGTTCTGGACAAGTACCGGATAAATCCTGGTAATGTCGGCCGGGGCTCCAAGCGGGATGAGCAATTCGCTACGATGATTGAAACCGCGTGCCGCTATGGCAAACCGGTGCGAATCGGTGTTAATTGGGGAAGCCTTGATCCCGACCTGCTCGGCCGCATGATGGACGACAACGCTCGTCTGTCAGAGCCGCAAGAAGCGGCCGCGGTCATGAGGGAAGCTTTGATTGTTTCGGCCTTGCAAAACGCGCTCAAGGCAGAAGAGATCGGCCTGCCGGGCGATCGCATCGTATTGTCCTGCAAAGTGAGCGGCGTGCAAGACTTGATCGCGGTCTATCGCGACTTGGCCGCGCGTTGTGATTATCCGTTACATCTCGGCCTGACTGAAGCAGGCATGGGTTCGAAGGGCATCGTAGCCTCCACCGCGGCGCTCGCTGTCCTTCTCCAGGAAGGCATTGGCGACACGATTCGCATTTCTCTCACACCGGATCCGGGCGGAGACCGATCGCGTGAGGTCGTTGTGGCTCAGGAAATCCTGCAGACCATGGGGCTGCGGTCTTTCACGCCAATGGTTATTGCCTGTCCAGGCTGCGGGCGCACGACAAGTACGGTCTTCCAGGAACTTGCCGAAAAGATCCAGGCCCATCTGCGTCAGCAGATGCCGGTCTGGCGCGTTAAATATCCGGGTGTGGAAGACATGCGTGTGGCTGTGATGGGTTGTGTCGTGAACGGGCCCGGCGAAAGCAAACACGCCAATATTGGGATCAGTTTGCCGGGTTCGGGCGAAACGCCCGTTGCACCAGTATTCGTCGACGGGATAAAAACGGTGACGCTCAAGGGTGAGCATATCGCCGAAGAATTTCACCGGCTGGTGGACGCCTATGTTGCCAGTCGTTTTGGGCGCAACCCATCCGCGGCGGCAAACAGCGATGAGTCCGCTCGGGCGCTCGGCTGAAGCGCGTCCACCTCTAGACTCCAAGTTTCACATGGCGCAAACAATTAGAGCTGTCCGCGGGATGAACGACGCCCTGCCGGATCAGACACCGCTTTGGGAGTTTTTCGAAGACACGGTGCGTGCGTGGCTTGCGCAATACGGTTATCGCAATATTCGCATGCCGATCCTGGAAAAAACCGAACTCTTCGTGCGCTCCATCGGCGAGGTCACCGACATCGTCGAGAAGGAAATGTACACCTTTGTGGATCAGCTTAATGGTGAGAGTCTTACGCTGCGCCCCGAGGGCACTGCTTCCTGCGTACGCGCTGTGATCGAGCACAACTTGCTTTATAGCGGCGCTCAACGGCTGTTCTACATGGGGCCAATGTTTCGCCACGAGCGTCCGCAACAAGGCCGCTATCGTCAGTTTCATCAGGTGGGTGTCGAGGCGCTTGGTTTTCCCGGGCCGGACGTCGATGTGGAGCACATGGCCATGGGAGCGGATCTCTGGCGGCGACTGGGACTGGAAGGGCTCCAGCTTGAGATCAATACGCTGGGCAACACGACTTCGCGAGGCTTGCATCGCGCAGAGTTGATTGCTTATCTGGAGCGACATGCGGCGTCGCTCGACGACGATGCACGCCGGCGTCTTCACAGTAACCCATTACGCGTGCTGGACAGCAAGAACCCGGCCCTGCAGGACGTCATTGCGGCTGCGCCCAGGCTTGCCGACTATCTTGATGACGCGTCGCGGGCATATTTCGACGCGTTGCAGGGGCTGTTGAAAAACGCCGGTATAGATTTCGTTGTAAATGGGCGTCTGGTGCGCGGGCTGGACTATTACAATGACGTCGTTTACGAATGGACGACTAGCCGGCTTGGCGCGCAGGGCACGGTTTGCGCTGGCGGGCGATACGACAGCCTGATCGCACAAATCGGCGGTAAGGCGGCGCCGGCATGCGGTTTTGCAATGGGAATCGAAAGAGTTCTTGCGCTGCTCGAACCTGCCCGGATTCCCGCCCGTGCTGCGGATGTCTATGTCGTTCATAGC
This sequence comes from Burkholderiales bacterium, assembly GCA_035573615.1. Lineage (GTDB taxonomy): Bacteria > Pseudomonadota > Gammaproteobacteria > Burkholderiales > JACQAP01 > JACQAP01. The sequence goes on from DATMZQ010000007.1 coordinate 6,948, forward strand.
GGCGAAGCGGCCAGCCCTTTTGCCTGGAACGTCGCTGCTTTATTGCGCCGGCGTGGGCTTGCGGTCGTGTTTCATTGCGGCGGCGGCAGCTTCAAGTCCCAGATGAAACGTGCCGATGCAAGCGGTGCGCTGTTTGCACTGATCGTTGGAGATGATGAAGCGCGCAAACAAATCGTTTCTCTCAAACCGATGCGCAAAGCGGGAGAGCAGGTTCAGGCGGATCCGGAACAGGCGGCAACCCTGATAATCAATAATCGTTGATCAATCACCATAGAAAAACTCCGACATGGCATTCGATCTTGAAGAGCAGGAACAGATAGCCGAACTCAAGCAGTTCTGGAAACAATACGGCAAGCTTATTGTCACGGTTGCAGTGGCGGCGTTGCTCGCCTTCGCAGCCATGCAAGGCTGGCGTTATTACAAAAATATCGAATCCCAGCAGGCATCCGCCCTGTTCACGAAATTTGCGGAAGCTGTGCGCAAGAATGACGTGAAAGATATCCGCGAGTTGGGCCAACAGGTCATGGATAAATTTGGCTCGACGGCGTACGGGCCAACTGCGGCGCTGCTGCTCGCTAAAACGAATTTTGAAAACGGGGAGCCCTCTGCCGCCGCCGGAGAATTGCAATGGGCGATCGACCATGCCAAGGATGTCGAAACCGCGGAGCTTGCCCGGCTGAGGCTCGCGAGCATCCGGCTGGACGAGAAGAAATACGAGGAGGCGCTCAAACTGCTCGAGACAAAGCACAGCCCAGCCATGGAAACCTTGTATGCCGACCTGCGCGGCGATGTAATGCTCGCGCAAGGGAAACCCGCGGAGGCCCGCGCCGCTTATAAAGCCGCAATTGACAAGAGCTTGCCAAACAGCACATATCGCAGCGTTGTCCAAATCAAGCTTGATGCGCTCGGAAGCAATAAGTGACCCGATTGAAACTTCGGCTTGCCATAGCGTTTTTGTTTGTCACATTGCTCGGCGCTTGCGCCAGCAAAGGTCCCGAACCAGCCAGGCTGGTTGAGTTCAAGCCTTCCGCGAAACTCAAGGTCGCCTGGAAAATAAATGTGGGAGAAGCCGGTTATTACATCTTCACACCTGCAATCTATGGCGACAGCGTTTTTGCCGCCAGCAACCGCGGTGATTTGCTGCGCCTCAATGCGTCGAACGGCAAGACGATCTGGCGTGTGGATACCAAGGCTCCGCTCTCCGGCGGCGTGGGAATCGGAGAGAACATGGTGTTGGTTGGCACCGCAAAGGGATCCGTTCTCGCCTATGATTTGCAGGGCAAACCACTGTGGCAGGCGAGGATCTCCAGCGAGGTGCTCAGTGCCCCGCAGGCCGCTGGGGAATTTGTCATCGTGCGCAGTGGCGACAGTCGTATTTTCGGTCTGGACGCGCGCAACGGCGCACGCCGATGGGAGTACCAGACGACGCCGCCGCCCCTGACGTTGCGCGCCAATCCAGGGGTGATGGTGATTGAAAATTTCGTCATTGCGGGCATGCCGGCCGGGAAGTTGATCGTGCTGAACATCGCCAACGGCGGCCTTGTATGGGAAACCGTCGTGGCGGCGCCGAAGGGAGACAACGAGCTTGAGCGCATCACGGATATTGCCGGACCGCCGCTGGTGGAGGCGGGCCGGGTTTGCGCGGCTACATTCCAGGGCAGGGCCGCGTGCTACGAAACGCAGAAGGGCGGCCAGTTATGGGCGCGTCCTGCCTCGAGCATAGGCAGTCTCGCCACGGATGATCTGAGCGTGTATCTGTCAGAGGACACCGGCTCCGTGGTTGCGCTTGACAGGAATAGCGGGGCAAGCGTTTGGAAACAGGACAAGCTCGCCTACCGCAATGTCAGCGCGCCGCTTGCGACAAAGGACTATATCGTCGTCGGCGATTTCGAGGGTCAGGTGCATTTCCTGAAATTCGAAGATGGGTCATTCGCCGCGCGTCTGCCAACTGACGGTGGCGGCATAGCGACCGCGCCCAAATTGCTTGGCGACAAGGTGCTGGTGCAAACACGCAACGGCGGGCTTTTCGCAATTGCCTTTGCAAAATAGCCGCAACCGCTCGTCAGGCTGACACGCACGCCTCGCGCTTTCCGGAATGCCAAAGTGAATCCAACCATTGTGCTGGTCGGCCGGCCTAATGTCGGCAAGTCGACGCTCTTCAACCGAATGACGCGTTCGCGCCAGGCACTGGTGGCCGATATTCCAGGCCTTACCCGGGATCGCCATTACGGCCATGGCGAAGCCGGAGGCAAATCGTATCTGGTCGTGGACACCGGCGGCTTCGAACCGGTAGCAAAGGATGGAATTTACAAGGAAATGGCACGCCAGACACGTCAGGCGGTAGACGAAGCAGACGCGGTACTGCTGCTCGTGGACGCTCGCCAGGGCCTGACGCCCCTGGACCGGCAGATAGCCGCGGAACTACGCAAGACTGCGCGCAAGTTATTGCTGGTGGTGAACAAGGCGGAAGGTCTGGCACACGAAACGGCCGCCGCTGAATTTCACGAGCTGGGCCTCGGTGAGCCACTGACCATATCGGCATCGCACGGCGAAGGCGTGCGTGACCTGGTGGATTTCGTTCTCGAGGAATTCAATCCAGACGATGCCGCTACACCGCCGCAGGCGCAGCATCCGAGAATAGCGGTCGTCGGGCGGCCGAACGTCGGCAAATCCACGCTGGTCAATACGGTGCTCGGCGAAGAACGGGTGATCGCGTACGATAAACCCGGAACCACGCGCGACAGCATATCCATCGACTTCGAGCGTAATGGGCGGTTTTATACGCTCATCGATACCGCTGGCGTGCGCCGGCGAGGCAGCGTGGAAGACGTCGCCGAAAAATATTCCGTTGTGAAAACAATGCAGGCGATCGAAGATTGCAATGTCGTCATGCTGGTGCTGGATGTCACACAGGAGATTTCCGATCAGGATGCACATCTGGCCGGATTCATTCTTGAAGCCGGCCGCGCGCTTGTCGTTGCAATAAATAAATGGGACGCGGCAAATGCAGAGGCACGCGAGAAGGCCAAGCGGGACTATGGCCGCAAACTGAATTTCCTCGATTTTGCAGCGGTGCATTACATTTCCGCGCGCACCGGTACCGGCGTTAGCGCGCTGCTGAACTCCGCCAATGCCGCCTATGCGGCCGCCATGTCAAAGTTGCCAACGCCGAAGCTCACAAGGGTATTGCTCGCTGCAGTGCAAAAACAGTCGCCACCGCGTTCCGGCGTTTCTCGGCCAAAACTTCGCTATGCCCACCAGGGCGGCATGAATCCTCCACTAATAATGATTCATGGCAATGGGTTGAGTCAGGTCCCGGACAGCTACCGCCGTTACCTGGAACGCACGTTCATGGCTGCTTTTGAACTCCGCGGCACTCCCGTCAAGGTACTGTTCAAGCACCAGACCCGTAACCCCTTTGCAGGTCGCAGCAGGAACTGATTCCGCCGTGTTTCCGCTGGATGGTATTGAATCTGAAAATCCAGTACAGTAAACATGGGTCAAAAAATAAAATAAGGAGCAGCCATGAGCGCAAAAGGCCAGTTGTTGCAAGACCCATTTTTGAATGCCCTACGCAAAGAGCACGTTCCCGTTTCGATTTATCTGGTGAATGGCATCAAGCTGCAAGGACAGATCGAGTCCTTTGACCAATACGTGGTCCTGCTGAAGAATACGGTCACGCAGATGGTATACAAGCATGCTATTTCCACCGTCGTGCCGGCCCGTCCAGTGAACTTGTCCCTGGAGCATGGGTCGGAAGACTGAGTGTTCGTCGATCCGTCTTTGTATCCTCTGTTGATTGCACCGCGCGCGTTCTCCCGAATCAGGGGAGATGACGCTTGAATTCGCGCGTAGCGCGCGCCTTATTCCCCGATAGCGGATCCACCTCCGATCGTCCGTGGGGAAGCGACCGCGCCGTCCTAGTCAGTCTTGACTTCGGCAAGCTGGATTTCACCGAGTCGCAAGAGGAAATTCGCCGGCTTGCAGAAAGTGCAGGAGTGCAGCCGGTTGGCGCCATCAAGGGCAAACGCCAGCGGCCGGACGCGGCGACTTTCGCCGGCTCCGGAAAGGTGGAAGAGATTGCGACCGCCGTGCAGTCGAACGCGGCATCGCTTGTACTATTCAACCATGATCTTTCCCCCGCACAGCAGCGTAACCTCGAGCGGCGGTTCGAATGCCGCGTGATCGACCGAAGCAGTCTGATTCTGGATATTTTCGCGCAACGTGCCCGTTCCCACGAAGGCAAGCTTCAAGTTGAGCTTGCTCAACTTGAGCACCTGTCCACGAGGCTGGTGCGAGGTTGGACTCACCTTGAACGCCAGAAAGGCGGTATCGGGCTGCGCGGACCTGGCGAAACGCAGCTTGAAACAGACCGTCAGCTGTTGCGCAAGCGGGTCAAGGTTTTGAAGGACAAGCTCGATACGGTGCATCGGCAACGCCAAACAAGGCGCCGCGCCAGACAGCGCGGTCAGGCGTTGTCTGTTTCGCTGGTGGGTTATACCAATGCCGGCAAGTCGACATTATTCAACCGGCTGACCCATGGTGATGCGTATGCGGCGGACCAGTTGTTTGCAACATTGGACACGACTTCCCGGCGCATCAGCGGTGCCCACGGGTCCGCCATCATCATGTCCGACACCGTCGGGTTCATCCGGGATCTTCCCCATACGCTGGTAGCCGCGTTCAGTGCGACACTGGAAGAAACAGTGCAGGCCGATTTGCTTCTGCATGTCGTGGATGCTGCCAGTCCGGCACGCGACGATCAGATCTCAGAAGTGAACAAGGTGCTTGCCGAGATCAACGCCGATTGCGTTCCACAGGTGGTCGTGTTGAACAAGATCGACGCAGCCGGTCTGCAACCCGGTGTCGAGCGAGATCAGTATGGTAAGATCAGTTCGATTCGCGTTAGCGCGACAACGGGCGCCGGAATCGGCTATATACGCGCCATGCTTTCCGAATTGCATGAAATGCAGCGCAATGCCGATGGCATTGTCGCAGCCTGAACACGAAGGCTCCTGTCGGAGCCGGACTTCCTTCAAAATTGAAAGCAGCAAGAAATGGCATTGAATGATCCGCAGTGGGGAAAGCGCGGCAACGACGGTCCGCCTGATCTCGACGAATTATGGCGGCGCGTAAACCAGCGTCTGAATTCCCTGTTTGGCGGCAAGGGCGGGGGCGGAAATACCCCGTCTGCGCCGGGCGGCCGGCAGTTTGGCAGTGGTTTCGGCCTGCTGGTCATACTGGTCGTGATCGTATGGCTGGCCAGCGGGTTTTACATCGTCGATGCCAGCCAACGTGGCGTGGTGCTGCGCTTTGGAAAATTCGTGGAATCGACGCTTCCGGGCCCGCGCTGGCATTTTCCGTGGCCCATGGAGTCAGCGGAAGTCGTCAACGTTACCGGCGTCCGGACCGTGGAAATCGGCTACCGCAATAATGTCAAAAGCAAGGTGCAGAATGAATCGCTGATGATCACGGACGACGAAAATATCATCGACATCCAGTTTGCCGTGCAATACATCCTCAAGGACCCGCAGGATTACCTGTTCAATAATCGCGACGCCGACAAATCGGTAATGCAGGCGGCTGAATCGGCGATCCGGGAAGTCGTCGGTAAGAGCAAGATGGACTTCCTGCTCTCGGGCGGCAAGGAAAAAATCGTCGAAACGGTGCAGATCCTTCTGCAGAAGATCCTGGACCGCTATAAAACCGGCATCAGCGTCATGCGAGTCACCATGCAGGATGCACAAGCGCCCGAGGAGGTCCAGGCTGCGTTTGCCGATGCGGTGAAAGCCGGCCAGGATCGCGAGCGCCAGATCAATGAAGGCCAATCCTATTTCAACGACGTCGTGCCAAAGGCAAAGGGCACATCCGCACGCCTGCTCCAGGAAGGAGAAGGTTATCGCCAGAGCGTAATCGCAAACGCCGAGGGCGAGGCCTCGCGATTCAACCAGATTGTCACCGAATACAGCAAGGCACCGGTCGTGACGCGGCAACGGCTTTACCTCGATGCCATGCAGCAGGTCCTGTCCAATTCCAGCAAGGTGGTGGTCGACCAGAAGGCCGGCAATAACCTGCTGTACCTTCCGCTGGACAAGATCATGCAACTCAGCGCGACCAGCGGCGCGTCCGCCGATGCGGCAAACAAGTCATCGCCCGAATCCGTGTCTCCGACACCGGCACCCGCGGAAGTTTCGCCGAGATCCCGGGATGCTTTCCGCAACCGGGAAAGGGAGCCGCGATGAAATTCAATATCAGTACCGTGCTGATCGCGATTGTCATAGTGCTGGTCATTGCCAGCTTGAGCCTGTTTACTGTCGACCAGCGTCAGAATGCCATCGTATTCCGGCTGGGTGAAATTGTCGCCGTTAAAACGGTGCCGGGATTGTTCTTCAAGGTTCCTCTAGTCGATAACGTTCGCTATTTCGACTCGCGCATCCTTACGCTGGATGCAGAAGAGGCGCAGCGCTTCGTCACTGCGGAAAACAAACCCGTGCTCGTGGATTCGTTTGTCAAATGGCGCATCATCGACGTCAAGCAATACTACGTCAGCGTGCAGGGGGACGAGAATCTGGCGCGCGTGCGGTTGACGCAAGCGGTCAACGGCAGCCTTCGAGAGGAATTCGGCAAGCGTACCATCCACGAGGTCGTTTCCGGGGAACGCGAGAAAATTATGGATCTGATGCGAGAAAAAGCGGATCAGACATCCCGTGAAATCGGCGTCCAGGTACTGGACGTACGCCTGAAGCGGGTTGATTTCACGCCCGAGATCAGCGAATCGGTGTATGGCAGGATGCAGGCAGAGCGCAAGCGCGTGGCCAATGAACTACGCTCAACCGGATTTGCCGAGGCGGAAAAAATACGTGCCGATGCCGACAAACAACGCCAGGTGGTCATTGCACAGGCCTATCGCGATGCGCAGCGGCTGAAAGGCGACGGGGATGCGAAGGCATCCGCGATTTATGCACGAGCCTTCGAACGCAATCCCGAGTTCTATGCTTTCTACCGCAGTCTCGAGGCGTACCGGCAAAGCTTCAAGAATAAATCCGATCTCATGATCCTTGAGCCCAATTCAGAGTTTTTCAAGTATATGAAGAATCCGGCCGGCCACGCCAAATAGCAGAGTACAGAACGGCTCAATTGCGCGAATGCGCGGCGGCAAAGCAACGAAGGAGCCTATACGAATACGCTGATGACCGCGATGGCGCTGATGCTGGTCATCGAAGGCCTGCTTCCATTTTTGGTTCCGAAGGTCTGGCGCGATGCCTTTCGACGATTGACGGAACTGTCGGACGGGCAAGTCCGTTTCATCGGACTATCATCGATGCTGGCCGGACTGCTGCTGCTTTTCCTGACGAAATAGCAGAACATTGCATTGTTGAACCCAATCGCCGTGCGTGCAGTGGACTGGCGCGCAGAATGATCATGCAAAAATGGCTGCTTCCTGAATACATCGAGGATCTCTTGCCGCGCGAGGCCGCTCGCGTGGAAAGCCTGCGCCGCCGCATTCTCGATCTTTTTTTCGTGCATGGCTACGAACTGGTCGTGCCGCCACTGCTGGAATACCTGGAATCGTTGCTGACCGGGACTGGCCACGATCTGGATTTGAGAACATTCAAACTTGTCGATCAGTTATCGGGAAGGTTACTGGGGTTGCGCGCCGACATGACACCACAGGTCGCTCGCATCGATGCACACTTGCTGAATCGTAAAGGCGTTACCCGATTGTGTTACTCCGGCACGGTGTTGCATACACAACCTTCGGGACTATTGCGTACGCGAGATCCCATGCAGATCGGCGCCGAGCTCTATGGACACGCCGGCCTGGAAAGCGATATCGAGATTCAGGCGCTGATGCTGCGCGCGCTACAAGAGGCGACGGGCGTTGACGGCGTACACCTTGACATCGGACACGTGTCGGTATTTCGTGCGCTGATCACGCGCGGTGGCGCAACCGCCCAGCAGGAAGCGGATTTGTTCCAGGTGCTGCAGGCTAAGGACATCCCCGCGCTACGCGACCTGTCGATTGGGCTGGACGCGCAAACCCGCAAAGCATTGCTGTTGTTGCCGGAACTCTATGGCGGTCCTGAAGTGCTGGCTCTTGCGCGCCAGCGCCTGCCAGCCTATCCGGAACTGACAGCGTGCCTCGACGCACTTGCACGAATCGGGCGGGAGCTTGACGGTGACGTGAAGGAGCTCTGCTTCGATCTGGCGGAACTGCGTGGTTATCATTACCACAGCGGCGTCGTTTTCGCGGCTTACGCGGGCAACCGGCCTGAAGCAATTGCGCGAGGCGGTCGCTATGACGAAGTCGGGCGCGCCTTCGGCCGTGCCCGTCCGGCGACGGGTTTCACGATGGATCTACGCGAACTGGCTCAGATGGCAAAGGAAGAACCAGAGGCGCCGCGCATACTCGCGCCATACCGGCCGCATGATGCCGCGCTTCAGGCCGAAATTACACGATTGCGGGCTGCTGGTTCCGTGGTCGTGCCGGATCTGCCCGATCACGAAGCACACCGCGCGGAACTCGAATGTTCGCAGGAACTGGTCCAGAGAGATAGCGCCTGGAAGCTGATGCCGTTCGGCACGGATCAAGCCGGCCGCAAAGCAAAATAATTCATAAAAGGATAGTGATGGCGAGCAACGTCGTAGTCATCGGCACGCAATGGGGTGACGAGGGCAAAGGAAAGATTGTGGATTGGCTGACGGATCACGCACAGGGCGTGGTTCGGTTCCAGGGCGGGCATAACGCTGGTCATACGCTGGTCATAGGCGGACGCAAGCAGGTGCTCCGGCTGATCCCGTCCGGCATCCTGCGCCAGGGTGTCAATTGCTATATCGGCAACGGTGTCGTCTTGTCGCCCACCGCTCTGCTGCAGGAAATAGCTGAACTCGAATCCGCCGGGGTCGAGGTTCGTCCCCGCCTGAAGATCAGCGACGCGTGTCCGTTAATACTCGCGTATCACGTGGCAATCGATCAGGCCCGCGAGGCTGCGAAAGGCGCCGAAAAAATCGGCACGACCGGCCGTGGCATAGGACCGGCTTACGAGGACAAGGTAGCGCGGCGCGCGATCCGCCTCCAGGATCTTTACATCCCGGGCAGGTTCGAGGAAAAACTCCGTGAAGTGCTGGATTTTCACAATTTCGTGCTGGAGCATTATCTTAAAGCGAAGCCAGTGGACTTCCACAAGACGCATGACGACACCATGGCGTTGCGAGCCGAACTTGAGCCGATGATCGCGGATGTGCCGCGCGCGCTTTATCATGCGCACCGTGATGGCGACAACCTGCTATTCGAAGGCGCCCAGGGAACGTTGCTGGATATCGACCATGGCACTTATCCGTTCGTAACTTCGAGCAATTGCGTTGCGGGAGCGGCCGCGGCGGGCGCCGGTGTCGGGCCACAGATGCTGCATTATGTTCTGGGAATCACCAAAGCCTATACAACCAGAGTTGGTTCGGGACCGTTTCCGACGGAGCTGGACGACGGAATCGGCGAACAATTGCGCACGCGAGGCAACGAGTTCGGGTCAGTCACCGGCCGGCCGCGACGTTGCGGCTGGTTTGATGCCGCAGCGCTCAAACGCTCGGTGCAGATCAACGGCGTGTCAGGACTCTGCATTACCAAGCTCGATGTGCTCGACGGCGTTGAAGCGTTGCAGGTGGGCGTAGGATACAAACTGGGCGGCGAGCGCATCGATATTCTACCGTCTGGCGCCGATGCTTCAGCCGGCTGCGAGCCCATCTACGAGGAAATTCCCGGATGGACGCAGAGCACCGTCGGGATTACGCGTATTGCCGAATTGCCAGCCAGCGCGCGCCATTATCTCAAGCGAATCGAGCAGGCTTGCGGCGTGCCAATCGACATGATCTCCACCGGGCCCGACCGCGAAGAAACCATTGTGCTACGCCACCCATTCGATCCGGCGTAGCAGCGGCACAGGAAGCATTGCAGGGAGTGATTGGTGCCGAGAAGAGGACTCGAACCTCCACAGTGTTGCCACCGCCAGGACCTGAACCTGGTGCGTCTACCAATTCCGCCATCTCGGCACGGAAGGGCGCAAAATGTAATGGGAAAGTGCTGCTTTGTCAACGAAACGGCCGCTCGTTTCAGAATCAAATTGCCTGAATGAAAACTCCAAAAAAAACATCTAAGAAAGCTGCGATTTCCGCCGCAAGAAAAAGCCGGGCGCGGGCCGGGAGCGCCGATATCCGCGAGCTTGATCCATTCCTGGAGCGCGAACGCTCGCGCTACGAAAGTCCACTCCCGAGTCGTGAACATATTTTGGCCGTGCTGATGGAGCAAGGCGTCCCGGTTTCCGTGGAAAAACTGGCTCAATTGCTGTCCATTTCAGAGCAGGAAACCGAGACATTCGAACGTCGCCTGGCCGCCATGCAACGTGACGGCCAGATCATGCGCAATCGCAAAGCTGCCATTTGCGTCGTGGACAAGCTTGATCTCATCAAAGGCAGGGTCCAAGGACATCCGGATGGGTTCGGGTTCCTGCTGCGAGACGACGATGGAGAAGACCTGTTCCTGAATCCGGCCGAAATGTCCAAGGTGTTGCATGGGGATCGCGTGGTCGCGCGCGAAGGCGGTGTCAGCGCGCGCGGACGACGTGAGGGGCATATCGTCGAAGTTCTCGAGCGGGCAAATCGAAAAGTGGTCGGCCGTTTCCTGAAGGAGCACGGAATTGGCGTGGTGGCTGCGGAGGACCGGCGCATCAGTCAGGACATCCTTATTCCGGCGGGTGCGAACGGCGGTGCCAAGCCGGGTCAAGTCGTGATCGCCGAGATAATCGATCAGCCGCAACGCCACGCCCAACCGGTAGGCCGCATCATCGAGGTACTGGGCAACTATGCCGATCCGGGAATCGAAATCGCATTGAGGAAGCACGATCTGCCTCACGAATTTTCGCCGGAAGTTGAAAAAGCGGCCTCCAAATTTCCGCCTGGCGTGACTGACGCAGATCTCAAGGGACGGGAAGATTTGCGCAAGCTGCCTCTTGTGACCATCGATGGAGAAACGGCAAAGGATTTCGATGATGCGGTTTATTGCGAGCGCCACGGCAAGGGATTCAAGCTCTGGGTGGCGATAGCCGACGTCAGCCATTATGTGAAGCATGGGGATCCGATCGATCTGGAAGCGCGCGAGCGCGGCAACTCGGTATATTTCCCGCGGCGCGTGATTCCGATGCTCCCCGAAGTGCTGTCCAATGGCCTGTGTTCACTGATGCCACAAGTGGACCGGTTGTGCATGGTGTGCGAAATGGATATCTCCGCGCGGGGAGAGATCGCGGCATATCGCTTCTACCCCGCAGTCATGCATTCGCACGCGCGGCTGACGTATACGCAGGTTGCTCAGGCAATCGACCAGCCGCCGGGGGAATCCGCACGCGAACTCGGAATGCTGCTTCCCCATTTGCAGGCACTGCATGCGCTCTATCAGGGCCTGGTGAAAGCACGCGCATTGCGTGGCGCAATCGATTTCGAGACCGTGGAAACGCAGATGTTTTTCGACGACAAGGGAAAGATCGAGCGCATTGTCCCGACACAACGCAATGATGCCCATCGTCTGATCGAAGAATGCATGCTCGCCGCGAACGTCAGCGCATCGGAGTTTCTGTCGAAACACGAGCATGTTGCACTGTATCGCGTACACGAAGGGCCCACGCCGGAGAAGCTTGCGGCGCTGCGCGAGTTTCTGCGCGAGTTCGGCCTTCAGTTGACCGGCGGCGAGGATCCCCACGCCAAGGACTATGCTCGCCTGCTGGAAAAGATCAAGGCTAGACCTGACGTGCAATTGCTGCAGACCGTGATGCTGCGCTCCCTGCGACAAGCAGTTTACAGCCCGGAAAATGTGGGCCATTTCGGACTTGCATACGAGGCGTATACGCATTTCACCTCGCCGATCCGGCGCTATCCGGATCTGCTCATTCACCGGTCCATCAAAGCGGTACTGGCCGGCAAACGCTATGAACCGGGCAACTGGCAGGAGCTTGGCGTCCATTCATCCGAAACGGAACGCCGCGCGGATGAAGCCACGCGCGATGTCGAGGCCTGGCTCAAGTGCTACTACATGCAGGACCGCATCGGAGAGCGATTTACGGCAACGGTGAGCGGCGTGGCAAATTTTGGCGTGTTCGTCGCGCTGCACGAGGTTTATGTGGAAGGACTGGTACATATCTCGGAGCTTGGAGCCGACTATTTCCATTTCGATGCGACGAAACACCAGCTGCTTGGAGAGCGCACGGGAAAACGCTTTCGCCTCGGCGATCGTATACCGGTGAAACTGGTGCGCGTCGATCTTGAAACAGCGAAGATTGATTTCGTTCTGGACGATGGCGCGAGAATCGCGCGATGAGCGAAAGGCGGGTCGTGTACGGATTGCATGCCGTGACGGCCGCGCTAAGACGCCGCCCGGGTGCAGTTTTCGAGGTGTTCCTGGCTGGCGGTCGCAGCGACCCGCGGGCGCGCCGTGTTGCCGAACTGGCCAAGACCGCTGGGGTACGATTGCACGAGGTCGACGTAGAACGCCTGAATGGATTTGCCAAAGGCGGGCGTCACCAGGGCGTGGCGGCTTTCGTGGAACAGGTCTCCCTAGCGGCCTCGCTCGATGATGTGCTGGACGATCTTGCCGAGCCTGCGCTGTTACTGGTACTCGATGGCGTGCAAGATCCGCACAACCTGGGCGCCTGCCTGCGGGTTGCGGACGGCATGGGAGTACACGCGGTTGTCGCGCCCAAGGATCGCGCGACCGGCTTGACCGCCACGGTACATAAGGTCGCCTCGGGGGCCGCCGAGAGTGTGCCGTTTGTCGCCGTAACGAACCTGGCCAGAACACTGAGAGAACTGAAAGATAAGGGCATTTGGGTAGTGGGCGCGGTGGGGGACGGCGCCGTCAGGACGCTATTCGACGCGAAGCTTTCGGGGCCTCTTGCCCTGGTGGTCGGTGCCGAGGACGAGGGGTTGCGCAGGCTCACGCGCGAAACCTGCGATGAACTCCTGTCGATTCCAATGCTCGGGCAGGTTGAGAGCCTGAACGTCTCGGTCGCGGCGGGCATTTTGCTCTATGAGGCCCGCCGTCAGCGGTCCGAATCCCGTAAGGCCTGATCAGGCTTAAAGAAGGTTGAGGCGCCGACGGCCTCGCTGCTATACTTTCAAGTTAACCGCGGACACGTTTAGCTCGCGGCAAATCCACACGCCAGCCAAGTAATGGGTGCCCGTCACAGGGTCCGGCCGGCGGAGGCTTAACCCTTACAGGAGAACAGAATGTCGGTCACCATGCGGCAAATGTTGGAAGCGGGCGTCCATTTCGGACATCAAACCCGTTACTGGAATCCAAAGATGGCGCCTTTCATTTTCGGCCATCGCAACAAGATTCATATCATCAATCTCGAAAAGACCCTGGCGATGTACCAGGAAGCTGTCAAATTCGTGCGTCAACTCTCTTCGAACAAAGGCAGCATCCTGTTCGTTGGGACCAAACGCCAGGCGCGTGAAATCATTCGCGAAGAGGCCATGCGAGCCGGCACGCCTTTCGTCGATCATCGCTGGCTGGGTGGGATGCTGACCAATTTCAAGACCGTAAAAATTTCGATCAAGCGCTTGCGTGATATGGAATTGATGGTGCAGGACGGCTCCCTGGAGAAGCTTTCTAAAAAGGAACAGCTCAATTTCCAGCGTGAAATGGTGAAACTTGATCGCAGCCTGGGCGGCATCAAAGAAATGAACGGGCTGCCCGATGCCTTGTTCGTCATCGATGTTGGCTATCAGAAGGGCGCCATCACCGAAGCGAACAAGCTCGGCATTCCGGTAGTGGGTGTGGTGGATACCAATCATTCGCCAGATGGTGTCGACTACGTCATTCCAGGCAACGACGACGCCAGTCGCGCGGTGCGCTTGTATGCGCGCGGAATTGCGGACGCGATCCTCGAGGGACGCAGCCAGACCATCAAGGAAATCGTGAGCGACGAATTCGTGGAAGTCGACAGTTCGGAAGAACAGGCGACCGCGTGATTGATTCTCGCGTCGCAAACAAAGGGGCGAACGCCCCTTTTTTTGCAACTGGACTTTATAACTGAGACGCTGGCGGAACAACGAGCGGACGGTACTCAAGGAGCAAGCAAGATATGGCGGACATTACCGCGGGCATGGTCAAGGAACTGCGTGAGCGCACCGGGCTCGGCATGATGGAATGCAAGAGGGCGCTCGAAGAAGCGGGCGGCGATTTGAAAAAGGCGGAGGATCTGTTGCGCATCAAGAGCGGTGCCAAGGCGGGTAAGATGGCGAGCCGTGTAGCGGCCGAGGGCGCCATCGGCGCCTATGTTTCGCCAGACCGGAAGCGGGGCGCGTTGGTCGAAATAAATTGCGAAACTGATTTTGTCGCCAAGGATCCGCATTTCGCCGGGTTCGTAAAATCGGTTGCTGAACTGGCAGCCGCCAGTGCTATCACTGCGGTCGATGCGCTGGCGCAAGAGCAACTCCCCTCAGGACAGAGCGTCGAATCGGCACGCCAGGCGCTTGTCATGAAGCTGGGCGAGAACCTGAGTGTGCGCCGCGTTGCGGTCCACAAGGCGAAGGGCAAGCTTGCGCATTATCTGCATGGCACGAAGATCGGCGTAATGCTCGACCTGGAAGGCGGCGATGATGTTCTTGGCAAGGATCTGGCGATGCATATTGCGGCATCCAAGCCGCTGGCCATTTCAAAAGATCAGGTGTCGGCTGAGCTGATCGCGCGTGAACGGGATATTGCGAGGGCGCGCGCGACGGAGTCTGGCAAGCCGGCCAATCTCATTGACAAGATCGTGGATGGCAGCGTCCAGAAGTATCTTGCGGAAGTTACTTTGCTCGGACAGCCCTTTGTGAAGGATGACAAAGTTAGCGTCGAAAAGCTGCTAACGGCCAGGAGCGCAAAAGTGAATGCCTTCACCGTGTTCATCGTCGGCGAAGGTATCGAAAAAAAATCGAGCGATTTTGCCGCGGAAGTCGCTGCCCAGGCCGCTCAGGCGCGTTGAACGCACCGAGCCGCGCATGAAACCAGCGTACAAGCGTGTCCTGCTGAAACTATCGGGAGAAGCCCTGATGGGGGATGACGCTTATGGTATCAATCGCGAAACCATCGATCGCATCACTGCCGAGGTGAAGGAGGTTATTAACCTCGGCGTCGAAGTAGGCGTAGTAATCGGCGGTGGCAATATCTTTCGCGGCGTGGCACCGGCCGCGGCCGGCATGGACCGGGCCACGGCCGACTACATGGGTATGCTTGCCACGGTGATGAACGCGCTGGCCCTGCAGGATGCGATGCGCCGCCATGGACTAAAGAGCCGCGTACTATCGGCCCTGAATATCGAGCAGGTTGCCGAACCATATATCCGCGGCAAGGCAATGCGGTATCTTGAAGAAGGCAGAGTCGTCATTTTTGCCGCCGGGACCGGCAATCCTTTTTTCACCACCGATACGGCAGCGGCATTGCGCGGCATGGAAATGAATGTCGACATTGTGTTGAAGGCGACCAAGGTGGATGGCGTCTATACCGATGACCCGAAGTCGCATCCGGATGCCATGCGCTACCAGCGCATCAGTTTCGATGAGGCTATCGTCAAGAAGCTCAAGGTGATGGATGCTACCGCCCTGACACTGTGCCGCGATCAGAAGCTGCCGATTTGCGTGTTCAGCATATTCAAATTTGGCGCGCTGACCAGGGTAGTCTTGGGCGAGGACGAAGGTACGCTGGTCCACGCCTGAAGTCGTGAGGAGAAAAGGACATGACCGTCGCAGACGTCAAGAAGTCAGCCGACCAGAAAATGCACAAGACGCTGGAAGCGCTAAAGGCCGACCTGGGCAAGGTTCGCACCGGTCGGGCGCACACCGGAATTCTCGACCATGTCCACGTGGACTACTACGGCAATGCGACACCACTCGGCCAGGTGGCAAACCTGTCGCTCCTCGACGCGCGCACGATTAGCGTGACCCCTTGGGAAAAAAAGATGGTCCCGGCGATCGAAAAGGCTATCCGGGAGGCTGGTCTTGGACTCAATCCGTCATCGATGGGCGAGCTGATCAGGGTGCCGATGCCCGCGCTCACTGAGGAACGACGGCGTGATTTGACCAAAGTCGTGCGGGCGGAAGCGGAAAATGCGCGGGTTGCCGTGCGCAACGTGCGGCGTGATGCAAACACGGGGCTAAAGGATTTACTCAAGGGCAAAGCGATTTCAGAAGACGACGACCGGCGCGCGCAGGACGACATCCAGAAGCTTACTGATCGCTACATTGCCGAAATTGACAAGGCTCTTGCGGCAAAGGAAGCGGATTTAATGGCCGTCTGATAACCCGCGTGTACAAGAGCTCGACCATCGCGATACCTCCAGTTGGCCCAGTGCCGCGCCATATCGCCATTATCATGGACGGCAATGGACGCTGGGCAAAAAGCCGGTTCCTGCCGCGAGTTGCCGGCCACAAGCGCGGGCTTGAGGCCGTGCGCGCCGTGACAAAAGCATGCATAACACAGGGTGTTCAATATTTGACCTTGTTCGCCTTTAGCAGCGAGAACTGGCGCCGTCCGCAGGAGGAAGTGACGTTTCTGATGGAATTGTTCGTGATTGCGCTTGAGCAGGAAGTCGCAAGACTGCACGAAAATCAAATCCGGTTGAAAGTCGTGGGCGATCTTTCCAGCTTCGAGCCACGCCTGATCAGGATGATTGCGGAAGCCGAGACGCTGACCGCAGCAAACGAGAGGCTTACCTTGACGATCGCTGCAAATTACGGCGGCCGGTGGGATATCTTGCAGGCGCTAAACCGCATGGCGCAACATCTCCCGCAACCAGCGGGAGGCTACCGGGAGGCGCATCTGGCCCCGCATCTGGCGATGAATTACGCTCCCGAACCGGACCTGTTCGTTCGTACCGGCGGTGAACAGCGCATCAGCAATTTCCTGCTTTGGCAGCTTGCGTATACCGAATTTTATTTTACCGAAGAACTTTGGCCCGATTTCAATGCTCAATCGTTGAGCGTCGCCATTGAGTCCTACCGAAACCGCGAGCGCAGATTCGGTCGCACCAGCGAGCAGCTCGTCGGCGGCGTTACGCATTCCGATCCGCTGCGTGAGTCCGGTGGGGATTCCCGCTAACCTTACAGCGGCGAGTTCGTCCGCCGCCGCATCGATGCTCAGACAACGCATACTGACCGCCATTGTGCTGTTGGTCCTTTTGCTCGGATGCGCGTTCATGCTGCCGAGCCTGGCCTGGCAGTTGCTGCTGTGTGTTCCAATTGCGCTTGCCGCAGACGAATGGGCACTTCTCGCCGGATACAGCAAGCGCCTGCGCGTCGCGTTCATCGTGGTGTTATTGGGAAGTTGCGCTGCGATCATCCTCGCGTTGGCGAGCGAGCAACCGGCTGGCACAGTTGCCGCATTTTCCCGCCTGTTGTTTTCAGTTGCGCTTGTGTTCTGGACCATCCTGATTCCGCTGTGGTTGCACCGAGGTTGGCGCGTGAAATGCGCGCTGTCGCTGGGGGCTGCCGGCTGGATGGTGCTGATCCCAGCGTGGCTTGCGGCCGTCTTTTTGCAGAAGTCTCCGTTCTTGTTGCTCGCGGTACTGCTTGTCGTGTGGACTGCCGATACGGCTGCGTATTTTTCGGGGCGCCGCTTCGGGCATCGCAAACTGGCTCCGCAAATCAGTCCGGGTAAAACCTGGGAAGGTGCCATCGGTGCTTTCGCAGCCGCCCTGGTCTATGGGTTGGTTGCGAGCCTGGTGCTCCAGCCGGCCGCCAGCGGCTACGATCGGACAGCCACCCTGATTTTTGTCGCAAGTTTGACGCTGCTCAGCATTGTTGGAGACTTGTTTGAGTCGTGGATCAAGCGCAGCGCTGGCGCGAAAGACAGCGGCACCTTGCTGCCTGGACATGGCGGTGTGCTCGATCGCATCGACAGTCTCACGGCGGCATTGCCCCTGGCTGCGCTGCATTTTCTACCTGCGCTTGGCCTCACATGAAACGGCTTGCCATTCTTGGGTCGACGGGCAGCATCGGCATTAGCACGCTGGCGGTGGTGGATCGCCACCCCGATCGATTCGAAGTGGTAGCGCTTTCAGCCGACCGGCAGGTAGACCGCTTGTTCGAGCAGTGCTGCCGCTATCGCCCCCGCTTCGCTGCGATGGCGAGCGACGCAGCAGCCGAGCAACTGCGTCACAAGATTGTCGATTCTGGCCTGGATTGCGAGGTATTGGCTGGCGTGACAGCTCTCGAGCAGATTGCAGGCGCTCCCGAAATCGATGCGGTAATGGCGGCAATTGTTGGTTCTGCGGGATTGCCTTCCACGCTGGCAGCTGCCCGCGCCGGCAAGCAGCTGCTGCTTGCCAACAAGGAAGCACTGGTCATGGCGGGAGGCTTGCTGATGGATGCGGTAGTGGCCAGCGGTGCCGTGCTGCTTCCGGTCGACAGCGAGCACAATGCAATTTTTCAGGCGTTGCCGCGCGACTTCGATGGCAGCCTTTCGCATTCGGGGGTGAAACGCTTGTGGCTCACGGCGTCTGGCGGGCCGTTTCTGCGCACGGCGCGCGAACTGCTCCGCAAGGTTACGCCAGACCAAGCCTGCGCTCATCCAAAATGGGTGATGGGACGCAAGATTTCAGTCGATTCCGCGACACTGATGAACAAAGGCCTGGAGGTAATCGAGGCCAGTTTTCTGTTCCAGGCGAAACCGGCACAGATCGAGGTGGTCATACACCCGCAAAGCATTGTTCACTCGTTGGTCGAATACATCGATGGCTCGGTGCTCGCGCAGTTGGGAAACCCGGATATGCGCACGCCGATCGCACATGCCCTGGCGTATCCGGAGCGCATCGATGCGGGCGTGCAATCACTGGATCTGTTCACCATTGGTTCACTGCAATTCGAACGACCCGACCTGGATCGCTTCCCATGCTTGCGCCTTGCCTACCATGCCCTAGAAGCGGGCGGGAACGCGCCGGTGGTATTGAATGCGGCCAACGAGGTCGCCGTGGAGAGCTTTTTGTCCGGGCGTTTGCCGTTTGTCCGGATTGCGGGCCTGGTTGAAGAAGTGATCGCGCGTGTGACGGCTAGCCGCATGCGCACGCTTGAAGATGTGCTGGCCGCCGATGCCGAGGCGCGCGCAGTGGCCGAGCAGGAACTGGGCGCTGTAGGGATATAACCGGAATATAGCGAGATCATGTCCATTATTTCGACTCTGATTGCATTCGTCGTCGCGCTTGGTTCACTCATCGTTTTCCACGAACTGGGCCATTACCTGGTTGCGCGATTATGCAAGGTCAAGGTACTGCGTTTCTCGCTGGGATTCGGACGCGTACTGTGGAGGCGCAAATTTGGAGCAGACCAGACGGAGTGGGCGATATCGGCGTTCCCGCTCGGCGGCTACGTCAAGATGCTGGATGAACGTGAAGGCCCGGTCACGCGCGAAGAATTGCACCGCGCGTTCAATCGGCAAACGGTGGCGAAGCGTTTCATCATTGTGCTTGCGGGACCAGTAGCTAATTTTCTGCTCGCCATCCTGCTCTACTGGATTTTGTTCCTTCATGGCGTGCCCGGTGTGCGACCAGTAGTCGGCGAACCGCTGCCGGGCACCCCGGCCGCGCAGGCGCAAATTGCGCCGGGCGAATTGATCGCACGCGTCGATGAGGTTCCAGTGCCGACCTGGCAAGAGCTTCGTTGGGTGCTGCTGGACCGTGCATTGCGCAAGGCGACTGTGCAGCTGGAACTGCATAGCGAACGTGGCGACATCCGTTTCCAGCGGCTCGATCTGTCATCCATCGGTCCGGACAAAATCGATACCGACCTGATACAGGCAATCGGGTTAACGCGTTACCAGCCGCCACTGAAGCCGGTGATCGGACGGCTTATTGCCGGTGGCGCGGGCGAGCGCGACGGCCTCATGGAAGGAGATCAGGTACTTGAGATCGATGGTCGCGCTATCGCGGGATGGGAAGAGCTCGTTGCGTCTGTTACAGCGGCGCCCGGACGCGCGCTGCAGTTCAATGTCCTGCGCGCAGGCACTGAGCAGCACGTGGTCGTCACACCTGAATCAAAACACGAGGGTGGCAAGACATTGGGGCGCATAGGCGCTGCTCCCAAGATTGATGAAGCCGCGCTCAAGCGCTTGATGACAGAAGTGCACTATGGAGCGCTGGAATCCATTGCCAAAGCGGCACAGCGTACATGGGAAGTGTCGACCTTTACGTTGATGATGCTCGGCAAGATGATCATCGGGGACGTTTCGCTCAAAAATCTCAGTGGTCCGATTACTATCGCGGACTACGCCGGGCAATCGGCACAACTTGGCTGGCTGCCTTACTTGAGTTTTCTCGCACTGATCAGCATCAGCCTGGGTGTGCTCAATCTCATGCCGGTGCCGTTATTGGACGGCGGACACCTAATGTATTATGTTGCCGAAATCGTCAAGGGCAGCCCGGTATCGGAACGGGTGATGGAGGTGGGGCAGCAAGTCGGAATGGTACTGCTCTTCAGCTTAATGGCGTTTGCACTTTATAACGATATAAATCGCCTATTGGGCAGCTAACGAGCGGATGAAGAAGCGATTATTGTTTCTGGTTCTTTCTAGCCTCATCAGTTTATCCGCCAAAGCTTTCGAACCCTTCCAAGTCAAGGATATCCGCGTAGAAGGTCTGCAACGCACCGAAGCCGGAACCGTATTCTCCTACCTTCCCATCAAAATCGGCGACACGGTTACTGAAGAACGTGCCACTGCCGCAGTCAAGGCGCTTTACGCCACCGGATTTTTCAAGGATGTCAGATTGGAGGCTGACGGCAACGTCCTGATCGTGCAGATCGAGGAAAGGCCGGCAATCGCCCAGATCGAAATAAACGGTTCCAAGGAGTTTGATGCCAAGCAGCTCAAGGAGGGGCTGAAGGCAGTTGGCCTGGCGGAGTCGCGTATTTTCGATCGCGCGCTGCTGGAGCGCGCAGAACGCGAACTAAAGAACCAATACATCAGTCGCGGCAAATACGGAGTGCAGATCGTCACCACCATCACGCCCCTGGAGCGCAATCGCGTGGCGCTCAATTTCGACATATCCGAGGGAGAGGTGGCAAAAATCCGCCAGATCAATATCGTCGGCAACAAGGTATTCAAGGACAAAGACCTTACCGATGAATTTGTCCTGCGCACGCCCGGCGCGCTGACCTGGTACAGTAAAAACGACCAGTATTCCAAACCAAAGCTCCAGGCCGATCTCGAAAATCTTCGTTCGTTCTATCTGAACCAGGGCTATCTCGAATTCACAATCGATTCCACTCAGGTGTCCATTTCCCCTGACAAGAAAGATATTTTCATCAACGTCAATATCACCGAGGGCAAGAAGTTCAAAGTTGCAGCCGTCAAACTGGCCGGCGATCTGATCGTGCCCGAGGCAGAGCTGAAAGCGCTGATCAAGCTGAAGCCCGGCGAGGTATTCTCACGCGAGCGCCTGACGGAGTCGACCAAGCTGATCCAAGACAGGCTTGGGAATGAAGGCTATGCGTTTGCCAGCATTAATCCGGTTCCCGAGATAGATCGGGAGAAGAACGAAGTCGCATTCACGCTATACGTCGATCCCGGACGCCGGGTCTACGTCCGCCGCATCAGCATTTCAGGAAACACGAATACGCGCGACGAAGTCATCCGGCG
>DATMZQ010000008.1:0-2592 GCA_035573615.1 Burkholderiales bacterium
AAGGGGAGGGCACGATTTAAAGTCGTGCCGAATGCCGCCGGGAACGTTCGCGGCTTCAGCTGCTGAGGTTTGCGTTTACTTCCGCCGCGCCGTTTCTCTCAAACCGATTTCGGTGCTGCCCACTGACTGGACCTGATTCCCTGAAAACTCCGGTCCGCAGCCGAATCAACCACCATGCGCAAGGTGCGATGGTCGTCGTCGCCAAGCGCGACGAAGCGGAAGGGCTGCAGTGACCCTTCGGTAGCCGCGCGCACCGGGGTCAGCATTTCGGCCATGCCTCTTACGATGCCCGATTGGGTTTGGAATGCGACCTCGACAAAATCTCCCTGACTGAGAGATTTGGCCAGGCGCAACAGCCCGCCGGTTATCGAAACGGTTTGAAGTTTGGCTTTGGTGCGCCCACCATCTTCCATGACGACCTGGGCCAGAACTGAACCACCAAGCTGAATGCGTGGCGAGCGGCGCTGAGGATGCACTTGGGGGAAGTGTGTCATAGGCATGACTATTTCACGTCGCTACTCGCCGGGGCAGGTTACCGAAGGCATATGTACCGATTTCAGGCGCAAAATTGTCCGTTCAATGCCGAGCTTGCGTTTTCAGCAAGATAGCCGTCTGCCGCTCGCCAAAAGTGAGGTACTACGAAGCTGCGTGATCAGTCAGATCACGACTCGGGACTCACCTACGGCATGCCGTGTCCGGCGAAATGCCTCAGGCAACGCGGTAAGCAGATCAGTCGCAACCAGCGAGTATTCCCCCATACTCTCACGCGCCACATCGCCCGCCAGGCCGTGAAGGTGGACGGCTGCAATCACCGCCGCCGCGACGCGACCAGGATTCTGCGCGACTAGACCCGCCACCATGCCCGTCAATATGTCGCCCGTGCCTCCCGTCGCCATGCCAGGATTGCCCGTGGTGTTGACCCAGACTGTACCGTCAGGCTGCGCAACCAAAGTTCGATTGCCTTTGAGGACAACAATCAGTTCATGTTCACGAGCAAAGCTGCGGGCCACATTCAGCCGGTCGCGCTGTACCGCGGCAATGGTCAAACCGGTTAGCCGGGCCATCTCGCCAGGATGCGGAGTGATGACGAGGGCGCCAGCCTTGTCTTTCAGCTCGGCTGCGCGGTTCTCGAAGGCGTTGAGGCCGTCGGCGTCCAGGACAATTTGCATCTTGTATTTCTTGACCACGCCTCGCACAAAGGCCGAGGTATCGGGGTGGCGCGAAATGCCAGGGCCCACCGCCAGCACCGTCTTTCCTATCACCAGAGCGTCCATTCGGCCTTGTTCCAGCGAGACCGAAGAAATGCTGCCTGCTTCCGTTTCCTCGATCGGCTCGGTCATCAGCTCGGGATGAAAGCCGCCGACGATCGCGAGCACTGACTTCGCGGTGGCAACCGTGGACAGGCCTGCGCCGCAGCGCAGTGCCGCCATGCCGGCCATGGCCGCCGCCCCTGCCTTGCCGGTTGACCCGCCGAGCACCAGTACGTGGCCGAAATTCCCTTTGTTCGAAGCCACGGGCCGTGGACCGATCAGCGGAGCGATTTCGCGCGCTGTAGTCAGATTGAGCTTCAGAGACGAGATGATGGCTGCATCCGGCGAACCGATGGGCGAAATTAGCGTCGGCCCGGTGGTGAGTATTCCGAAAATGTGAGCCGGACGGGGCGCGGTGAACGTCACGATCGCGTCCGCCCGCGCCACGGCGCCAACCTGCTCGCCCATGACGTCCGCGTCCGCCCCGGACGGAATATCTACTGCGACTACAGGCGCGGAGCTCGCATTCATCACGGCGATTGCTTCGCCGTACAGTACGCCTACCGGCGGGCGAAAGCCAGTGCCGAGGATGGCGTCAAGCAGAACCTCGGCGTCAAAAACCGCGCGGGCCGATTCGGTCTTCAACTGATCAGGAGAAACCGCAATCACCGGCAACAGCGGCAGCTTGGTGAACATCTCGGCGGCATCACCGCGCAGTTCCGATCGCTGCGCCAGCAATAGCAATCGCACGTTTTTTCCGCCTTCGTGCAGTTTGCGGGCAATGACAAACCCGTCTCCTCCGTTACTTCCCTTCCCACAAATTACGCCGATGCTTTTGGCCGCAGGAAAACGCGATGCCACGAACTCTGCCACTGCCGTGCCCGCGTTCTCCATGAGCGTCAGCGACGGGGCGCCGAAGCGCTCGCTGGTGACGCGGTCGATCTCACGCATTTCAGCGGCAGAGACGATTTTCATGGTGGTTGTTGTGGTCAGCCGTTAAACATCCTGTCATCCCGACCGGAAAAGCGCAGTGAGCGTGGTGGAGAGGAACCTTGCGTTTCGGCAGATTGCGGCCTTACCAAGGCTGCGGTTCTGAGATTAACTGAGAGCTCACGATCAGCAACGACCGTGACAATGGAACACAAAAGGTCCCGCCACTACGCTGGCTGCGCTTTGCCCCGGTCGGGATGACAACACGAAACATCACCTTCGCTAAACAAGCATTTGCCATGAGCATCGGCCAACGACCGTCGACCAACAACCATCGATCAACAACCATCGATCAACGACTACTTTCCGGCGTTCTCCGGCAGGGTTTGCACCTTGCTGTGCTTCTGGCCGT
>DATMZQ010000009.1:0-18206 GCA_035573615.1 Burkholderiales bacterium
GCTGGGCTCTTTTTCCCTTGGCAAGAACGACACCCTGAACAACAGCTACTTCATGTTCAACGGTGGCAGCGGCTACAACCAGCTCTGGTGGTTCGATGAATACGACAAGCTCGATCTGGGCAAAACCATCGGAAGTTACAAGGTAACCAGCATCAGCGGCGTAAACATCTACTGGCGCGAATTTGAAAAGGGCTATGTATATGTCAATCCCACCGCCACCAATGTGTCAGCGATCACGCTGCCGCAGGCTTCTCGACAGATCACCCACGACACCTTGTTCTCCACACTAAGCTCGCTTCCTACCGTGAATACCATTTCATTGCGCGCCCACAATGCCGCGTTTTTGACGAAAACCACCGCGTCCAGTGTTGATACGATTGCGCCCAGTGTTCCGATCGGCCTCACTGCAACTGCAGTGTCCGGTACTCAAGTCAACCTGGCGTGGCAACCGTCCACTGACAATGTCGCGGTCAAGGGCTATTACATTTATCTCAATGACGTTGCCTTGACTACGATCACCGGGACTTCCTTCCAGCACACGGGTCTGACGGCGGGCACAACTTACAGTTATCGCGTGAGTGCATTCGATGCAGTGCCGAATAATTCGGCGTGGACCGCCACACCGGTCACGGTGAAAACCGGGACGGTTACGCCAACGCCGACCCCAACGCCTACGACCGACACAGTGAAGCCGAGCGTTCCGACCGGCCTGACTGCCACCGTGGTGTCAGGTACGCAAATCAAACTGGCCTGGCAGCCCTCCACGGATAATGTCGGGGTAAAGGGCTATTACATTTATCTCAACGATGTTGCGTTGACGACCACCACGGCGACTTCGTTTCAGCACACCGGTCTGACGCCTGGGACAACGTATAACTACCGTGTAAGCGCATTCGACGCCGTGCCAAATCATTCGGCGTGGACGGCCACACCGGTCACGGCCAAAACCGGGACGGCGCCGACGCCCACCACGGACACCGTGAAGCCCAGCGTTCCTGCCGGGCTGACCGCCACCGCCGTTTCACCCTCCCAGATCAACCTCAAGTGGTCTTCGTCCACGGACAACATCGGCGTAACAGGCTACCGCGTGTATCGTGCCGGGACCTTGATCGCAACCGTAGGTGCGGTGACCTCCTATCAGAACACCGGCTTAACCGCCGCTACTCTGTACACCTATACGGTTACGGCTATCGATGCGGCTGGCAATGCTTCGGCTCAGTCCATCGGCACATGGGCAACGACGCAGGCCGTTCAATCCGCCGATACGACTGCGCCGAGTGTGCCGACGGGGCTGACCGCAACCGTGGTTTCCTCAACGCAGATCAATCTCAGCTGGCAGCGTTCGACAGATAACGTCGGGGTGAAGGGATACTACGTGTATCTCAACAACGTTGCGCTGACAACTACGTCCGGCACATCAATACAACTGACGGGACTCAAGCCAGGAACCACATACAACTACCGCGTAAGTGCATACGATGCAGTACCGAACCATTCGGCGTGGACCGCAACACCGGTATCCGTCGCAACGCCTAACTAACGGGACATCAGAACAGTGCTGCGCAAGTTCAATCTTGTGCACACAGGTCGACTGCAAAATTAGGGGGAGGGTTGGCCGGGTGGGAAGATGTTTTTCCCGTTCGGACCGAGCCCTTCCCGTTTTCTTTTATCCACTCGGCCATAGCTCGCCGGTCGATGGTTGGAGGTGCCTTCGTGAGCTACTACGCACCATGGTGCAGCCCTCTTTGAACTTCTGCGTCTCAGGTAATTGCCTGAGTTCATCAATCGGCCATAAAGGTTATCCTGCCAACCCGAAGTTGATTCCCCTTAGCAAGCGGCTTAACCCGGTCAGTGCGGCGGTAGTGGCCGGGACGTAATCAAGCGCAAGCCGCAAGGCCCGGGCAGTGCAGTTATCAAGCTTGGACCTGCCATCAGAGACCTCCATGGAGCCAGAATGTTGTTAGCCGGATTACCCGCTACACGATTTCGTGCATTGAGACCGGGATTCAATCCTGTGCGCGGCTTCACTTTGCTCGAGCTGCTGGTGGTAATGGTCATCATCGGGCTGCTCGCGGGCTATGTCGGCCCCAGGTACTTCGCCCAGGTTGGCAAGTCAGAAGTAAAAACGGCGCGCGCGCAGATCGACGCACTGGAGAAGGCGCTGGACCAATATCGCATGGATGTTGGCCACTATCCATCCAACGAACAGGGTCTCGACGCATTATTCGTCCGTCCCGAGAGTGAGTCGAAGTGGCAGGGTCCATACCTCAAAAAGAAACCGCCAGCGGACCCGTGGGGCAACAAATACTTCTACAAGATACCGGGAGAACACGGTGATTACGATCTTCTTTCCTATGGACGCGACGGAAAGCCGGGCGGAAGCGCAGAGGACGCGGATATCACCAATTGGTAAGACGAACGACAACTGTTCTGCAGAACTTTGACGAAGCGTTGCCGCAACAATGAAATTTCAGATAAAGGCACTAAGCGATTCTGGAGGCGTGGTCTTGCTTGCACTCGATGCAGCGGATGAAGCGGATGCGGATCGCCAGGTCAGAGCGCGTGGTTGCAACGTTCTTTCGCTGCGACGCTCGAATTCCTGGAGCCTGGAACGCTTTACGTCGAGTCATCGTTTCCCGCTTGCGCTGTTCAATCAGGAACTGCTCGCGCTGCTCGGTGCAGGACTGACCCTGGTCGAGTCGATAGAGGCGCTTGCCGAAAAAGAGGCGCAAAGTTCCACTCGAACGACGCTCGACCGATTGATTGAACAGCTTCGCCACGGACGTACCTTGTCTCAAGCGATGCAGGAACAGCCTGACGCCTTTCCGGTCCTTTATGTCTCGACGGTTCGCGCAACCGAGCGCACGGGAGACTTGACGCATGCGCTGCAACGATATGTCGCATACGAGTCGCAGCTTGAAGTCGTGCGCAAAAAAGTAATCAGCGCGTTGATCTATCCGGTATTGCTCATGGCCGCCGGCTCTCTGGTCCTGTTTTTTCTGCTCGGTTATGTGATCCCGAGATTTAGCATGGTTTACGATGAAGTCAAAGGCAACCTGCCTTTGGTGTCTCGGCTTCTGCTGCAGCTCGGAACCTTCATATCCGCCCATGGAGCAATGGTGGTTTTGGGCGGACTGGGTGCCATCGCAGTATTGGGCCGGGTCATGTTCACACGCACCACGCGACGCTGGATAGGCGCGAAACTCTGGCGGGTTCCCGCCATCGGCCGCCGCATGCGGCTCTACCAGTTGGCGCGCTTCTATCGCACGCTCGGCATGCTGTTGCGCGGTGGCACTGCAGCAGTGGCGGCCCTCGACATGGCTGCGGGTCTGCTTTCGCCCACATTGCGCTTGAGCGCTGAGCGCGCACGCGAAGCCATACGCGAAGGCCGCATGATCTCGGAAGCGATGGAACTGCACGGGCTCACGACACCGGTCGCGCTTCGAATGTTGCGCGTGGGAGAACGGAGTGGGCGCATGGATGACATGATGGACCGGATCGCTGCGTTTCTCGACGAGGAGATCGCACGCTGGGTAGATTGGTTCACGCGACTGTTCGAGCCGTTGCTGATGGCCTTCATCGGCCTGGTGATCGGTGCCATCGTCATACTGATGTACATGCCGGTCTTTGAATTGGCCGGGAGCATCCAATGAATGCCGCAATCGAAACTACCTTCCCGCATGTCCTCGTTACCATTGAGCAGATCGATCAGGCGCGCAAGCTTGCACGGACCACCAAGCGCAGCATCGTGCAGTTGCTCGAGGAGCAGCTGGAATTGCCCCCAGCCGAGTTCACGGCAGCGCTTGCGCACACGCTGAACATGACCGCGCTCACCAACAGGCGGCTGCACGCGCTGAAGCCGGCGTTTGATGTATTGCCGTTTGCCGAAGCCAACGCGCACGAATGTACCCTGCTTCGAGACGAAGCAGGAAGCTTCGTCATGGCGATCGGTGACCCATTCGCGCTTGATCTGCAGGCGTGGGCGGCGGAGCGCATAGCCGAACCTTTCACTTTCAGCCTGGCCCACCGAGATGACATAGCCGCGTATTTGTCTCAAGTTGAAGAAGACATGCACGCCATGGATGGCGTGATAGCGCCAGTGCCAACCGGCATGGACACTGCGCAGGCAGTGGAAGATTTGTCGCTGAAAGCCATCAGTGAAAATACCAGTCCCATCGTAAGGCTTGTTAACTCCACCCTCTACGACGCTCTCAAGACCGGCGCCAGCGATATCCATCTGGAGTCGACCGGCAGCGGGCTCACCATTCGAAGCAGAATCGACGGAGTGCTCAATCCGGCCGGCACCGTACAGGGAAATGACTTGGCCGAGCAGGTTATATCGCGCGTCAAGGTTATGGCGGAGCTTGATATTGCAGAACGCCGCATACCGCAGGATGGCCGCTTCAAGGTAACGGTAAAAGGCCGGGACGTGGATCTGCGAGTGTCAATCATGCCGAGCATTTTCGGTGAAGACGCTGTGCTACGTATTCTCGACAAGAAAACACTCGCGGATGAATTCCGCGGTTTGCGGGTGGACGTGCTGGGTTTCGATAGTGCGACGGTGGGTTGGCTGCGGAAGCTTGCCAACGAGCCCTACGGCATGCTTTTGGTGACCGGTCCCACCGGCAGCGGCAAAACCACCACGCTGTACGCAATGCTGTCCGAAATCCACAGCGGGCACGAAAAAATAATCACCATTGAGGATCCGGTCGAATACCAACTGCCGGGAATTCTGCAGATCCCGGTGAACGAGAAGAAAGGACTCACCTTCGCCCGCGGCTTGCGTTCGATCCTGCGCCACGACCCGGACAAAATCATGGTTGGCGAAATTCGGGATCCGGAAACGGCCCAGATTGCGATTCAGTCCGCACTCACCGGGCACTTGGTGTTCACCACTGTGCACGCCAATAACGTTTTTGATGTCATTGGGCGTTTCCTGCACATGGGAGTAGACCCTTACAGCTTCGTCAGCGCATTAAACGGCGTCGCCGCGCAAAGGCTGATCCGGATCAACTGCCCCCAGTGCTCCACCGCAAGACCGCCCGCGCCGGAGTTGCTGGCCGCATCCGGTCTGGATTCCACGCAGACGGCAGACTGGACCTTTCGTGCCGGCAGGGGATGTGGCCAATGTCGGGGCACCGGTTACCAGGGACGCAAGGCGATTGCCGAAACGCTTACGCTGAACGACGAAATGCGTGAGCTCATAAGCACGCGCCAGCCGACTCGCGCTGTAAAGGAAGCTGCACGCGCGCTCGGGACGCGCACTTTGCGTGAAGCAGCACTCGAGCTGCTCCGCCATGGCGAAACCAATCTGGACGAGGTTAACCGTGTCACGTTTATCGCCTGAACATTGGCAGATCGCACTGTCTCCGCATCAAGTCGCAATGGTGCGGTTTTCGCGGGCCCGAAAAACTTCACGCGTTACCGAACGCAAGCTTCTGCCCTGCTCCCGCACGGGTGAGCAGCAACAGTCGAATTGGAGCGCGCCGCTGGCTATGCTGCGAGACAATCTCCCGCAGACCGGTGCGAACGCGACACCGGTAACCGTGATTCTTTCCAACCATTTCTTGCGCTATATGGTGCTGCCATGGAGCCCTGAATTGGTCACGCAATCCGAAGAACTGGACTATGCGAACGCGCGCTTTGCGCAAGTCTTTGGCGACAAGGCTCGCCAGTGGGTTATCCGCACCAGCGATGCTCCCGCTGGCGCGGAGCGCGTCGGAGCGGCCGCCGATGCCTCGCTGCTGGAGGCATTATCGCTTGCATTTAATGCGGGCGGGCTGACGCTGAAGTCTTGCCAGCCCGCGCTGATGGCGCAGTTCAATGCCTGCCGCACGCGCATCGGCGATAACGCCTGGCTGGTCAGCGCAGAGCGAGGCCGACTTTTGGTGGCGTGGATTTTCAAGCAGCGATGGCGATCCGTGCGCATGCGCTCGCTCAATGACCGGGTTGTTCCCCTGCGCGATATCCTCGAGCAGGAGCGTCTGCTGTTGTCGGCGAACGAGCCGCGTTACAAAGTATTCGTTAGCGCGGCTGATGACATCGTAATCGATACCAAAGGGCTGCGGCCGGAACAGGTTGCACCGGGATTGACCAGCCCCAAAGCATCTGCCGATCCTGAGTACGCGCTGGCTATGGCAGGGCTGCAGTGATGTACCCGCTGCAATTGGATTTCGTGCGGTCCTCCGCGCGGCAACGCGCAAGCGGCATGCTGCTCCTGATCGCGGGCGCCATCGCAGTATGCCTCGTCAGCTACTGGCGTGTAGATCTGCACGCGAAAACAGATGCATTCGAGTCGCGCGTGGACCGGTCGGAGCGCGAAACAATCGGTTTGGCGCCGATCGACGCGCGTCTCGATGATTCTGTCGGACGGGAAATTCAGCGAGCCAACGAGGTCATCGACCAACTCGCTTTGCCATGGAACCGGCTGTTTCGCGCAGTCGAAAGCGCTTCCGCAGGCCCGGTCACCTTGCTGGGAATTGCACCGGATGCCAAGAGCGGTACGGTGCAGATCAGTGCGGAGACGACCGACGCGGAGGCGATGTTTGGATACGTCAAACGCCTAGAGCAGCAGCCGGAACTGGCGAACGTTTATCTTGTGGAACACCAGCGCAACAAGCGCGGCGACGTTCGCTCGCTGCGTTTTCTAGTGACCGCATCATGGCTCGCAACGCAAACCCGGCGTTGATATGGCGCATCAAGTGGCTGGCGCGCCGGCTGGATTGGCGCGCAGTTGCCGGTGTGTTGCTGGGCGTGCTCGCGCTTGCGCTTTATTCTTACAGCATCAAGCCGCTCGAGACCCGGCTATTGGCGGCTGGGGAGCGTTGGAGGCAATTGCAGGTTCGCACCAATACCTTGCCGAAAAACGCTGTACCAGCACAACCGACAGCGCAACTTGCCGATTTTTACGGGCGACTGCCGGAAGCGAGGCAGGCACCCGAAATCGCAGCCAAATTGCACACCTATGCACGCAACTCAGGTTTGACGCTGGAGCGCGGCGAGTACCGTCCGCAACAGGACGCATTGGGTCGGTTCATCCGCTATCAGATAGTGCTGCCGGTGAACGGAAGCTATCCGCAAGTGCGGCGCTTTCTGGGGGAAGCAATGCGAGATTTGCCCGGGCTTGCACTGGACGGCATCGATTTCAGCCGTGAAGCCGCTGGTTCCGCACAGCTACAGGCTGAATTACGTTTCACTGCATTTTTACGGAAGCCGGAATGACGCCCCGCAAACGCTGGTTCATTATCGCCGGTTTGCTGGTTAGCACAATTGTTGCGGCGGCGTGGGTGCACAATGCCCCGGAGGATGAAGGCGCGGATATCGTTGCGGTCGTTCCGGATAAGGTCGCTTCCCAGTCCGCTTCCACCGCATCTCGTCCCGGGACACGCGGCGAAAACAAAACTCCGCTCTCTGCCCGCACTCCGCAAGTCAATGTGGACAAACTCCTCGCACGTGACCCTGGAGCTTTGGTGCGCGACCCGTTTGCCGTGCCCGCGCCCAAGATCAGGAAACCGGTGCGCGGCACCTCAGCCGCGAGAGCGCCTGCTCCTGCACCAGCGGCGCCGCCCATGCCGTTCACTTACATGGGCAAGCTGCACTCGGGTCCTGATACAAGTGTTTTCCTGACGCAGGGAGATCGCAGCCTGGTTGTGCATGAAGGCGACACCATCGATTCGATTTATCGGGTTGAGCGTATCGCCGACGACGAAATCACGCTGGTCTACCTGCCTCTCGAAGAGCGTCAAAAAATTCTCATCGGAGAGTCGCAATGAGACGCATCGTTTGCTGTCTTTTACTTCTGCTGTGCGCCGGCTGCGCGGCCGATACCGCGCTTAATGAAGGTCGCCGCCTCATCGACCAGGGATCGATGGAAGAAGGTATCCGCCACCTCGAGAAAGGCAACAAGGCGCATCCGGAGGACCCGGTGCTGCGCAGCTATTATCTGCGGTATAGGGACGCCTACGTCGATCAGCTGAATTACGAAGGTGACAAGGCACGCTTGCTGGGTCATGGCGAACAGGCGCTCGCCGCTTACGGACGCGCGTTGGAATTCAATCCCGATAATGCGCGCGCGCGGGCCGGACTGGACGCGACCAAGGCCGGCGAACGCCAGCGCGAAACCGTTCGCCAGGCGCAAGCGTTGTCCGATGCCGGCAACGACGAGCAGGCACTGAGCTTGTTGAAAACAGTGCTGCAGGACAATCCATCGCAACGCGAGGCGCAAGCCTTGCAGCGGCGTATCGAGCAGAACCGCGCGTCGAAAAAAACCGCCGAGCCGCAACTGCGGCCCGAGTTCCGCAAACCAGTAACCCTCGAGTTCCGCGACGCGTTGCTCAAGAACGTGTTCGAAGTATTGTCCCGCGTTTCCGGGATTAATTTCGTGTTCGACCGCGATGTGCGTGCCGACCTCCGCACGACCATCATGGTGCGAGATACACCGCTCGAAGAGGCGCTGCAATTCCTGCTGGTTACTAATCAGCTGGATAAAAAAATACTGAACCAGAATACGATTCTCATCTATCCGAACCAGCCGAACAAGCTACGCGACTACCAGGAACTGGTGACACGAAGCTTTTACCTCGGCAACGCAGACGTAAAGCAAACGCTGAATCTCGTGAAGACGGTGTTGAAGACGCGGGATGTGTTCATCGATGAAAGGCTCAACCTGCTGGTGATGCGCGACACGCCGGATGCAATTCGTCTGGCCGAGAAACTGATCGCCGCGCAGGATCTCGCTGAACCGGAAGTAATCCTGGAAATGAAGGTGCTCGAGATCACACGCAGCAAGCTGCAAAATCTCGGCGCCAATTATCCAAACAGAATAGCAGCGGGCGTCCAGGGTGCGGCAGGGGTTCCGGGTCAGATTACCCTCAATGAGTGGCTCAACCGCAGTTCGAGCCTCGCAGTGATTAATATCACGGATCCCGCCTTCATCATCAACCTGCAGCAGCAGGACAGCGATACCAATCTGCTGGCCAATCCCCGAATCAGGGTGCGGAATCGTGAAAAAGCCAAAATTCATATCGGAGATCGGCTTCCCGTCATCACGACGACTTCCACCGCCAACGTAGGCGTTTCCGAGTCAGTCCAATATCTGGACATCGGTTTGAAACTGGACATCGAGCCAAACGTTTATCTCGATGATGAAGTGGCCATGAAGGTCGGGCTCGAGGTCAGCAATATCGTCCAGCAGATACAGTCTGCACAGGGCACGCTGACCTACCGGCTTGGCACCCGCAATACCGCAACGACGCTGCGTGTGGCGAACGGAGAAACGCAGGTATTGGCTGGTCTCATCCAGGACGAGGAACGGCGTACCGCCGACAAGGTTCCGGGATTGGCCAATATCCCGCTACTCGGTCGCCTCTTCACGAACAATAACGATGCGCGCACTAAAACCGAGATCGTCCTGCTGATAACGCCGTATGTCGTGCGCAACGTCGACAGGCCGCCTCCGTCCGCGCTCGAAGTCGCCTCGGGTACCGAGGGCGGGTTTGGAGTGGCGCCGCTTCGTTTGAGCACAGCCGATGGATTACCTGCGCCTGCCATGGACAACACCCCTGCCACAGCGTCGCGGCCGGCCCAGGAATATGCGACCGCACAGCCACCAGCGGCAACCGGCACCGCGCAGGCGCAGACTGCCGCAGCACAACCGGCTCCCGCTCCGCCTGATGCCGGCAAGACACTGGCGTTGTCAGCACCGTCGCAAGTCCGGGCCGGCAGCGACTTTGCAGTCGCGGTGTCCATGCCGCCTGGAACATCCGGTAGCGTGCGGCTGGATCTCGTTTATGACAGCGCCAAGCTGCTGGCGCTTGGCGCCGAGGGTACGCCGGGGCGTGTTTCCATAAACGTGGCAGGACCAACCACCGTCCGTTTTCGCGCACTGGAAGGTCAATCCGGCTCTGCGCAAATAGCGGTGGGAAGCATCATTCCGGCGGCGGGAGCAAACGCTGCTGCAGCACCCATTTCAGCGCCGGCACCTTTGACGATTGACATTATGCGCTGATGAAAACGCCGACAACTTCAAAGCTTTCCTGGTGTGCGCCTGGGGCGGGATTCACGTTGATCGAACTCGTCGTGACGGTCGCCATCGTGGCCATCCTGGCGTCTGGCGCCATGCCGCTCACGCATGTCGCTGCCCAGCGCGCGAAGGAACAGGACTTGCGAGCAGGTTTGCGGCAACTGAGGCAGGCAATTGATAGCTACAAGGACGCCGCAGACAACGGGCAGATCGAGAAAAAAGCGGATCAATCGGGTTATCCTCCGAATCTGCGCGTTCTCGCATACGGTGTCGATGACATCAAGAGCGTGGAAAAGCACAAAATCTATTTTCTGCGCAGACTGCCACGCGATCCTTTCGCATCGGACACGGAGAAGGCAGAAGATAGCTGGATGACCCGTTCGTACGACAGCCCACCGGACAGTCCGCGCGAGGGCAAGGATGTGTTTGATGTCTTTTCCAGATCGGAGGCAGTGGGCCTGAACGGAATACCGTACAAGCAATGGTGAGCAACAAATTGTCGAGCGTCGCGGATCGCAACCGGAATTCCGGCCAAGCTGGAGCTTCCCGTGTCGGCTTCACGCTCATCGAATTGCTCGTGGTCATGGCGATCATCGCGCTGCTGTTGACCATCGCGCTACCGCGCTACTGGCATAGCACCGACAAGGCCAAAGAGGCCGTGCTCAAAGAAGACCTTGCGCAGATGCGTATTGCAATCGATCAATATCATGCCGACCGGGGCAAGTACCCCGACCGCCTGGAGGACCTGGTCGAAAGAAAATACTTGCGTTCCGTTCCGCGCGATCCCGTAACGGAAAGCACATCGACCTGGGTCGTAGTGCCTCCATCGGAAACGACTGCGGGGACCGTTTACGATATCAAGAGCGGCGCCCCGGGGACGGCGAGTGACGGCAGGAATTACAGCGAATGGTAATCCGCGCGACGCCGTGCGCCGGAAAATGAAACCCGGATCGAGTACGCACACGTGGAATTCTGGCTTCACCTATATCGCTTTGCTGGTGTTGCTTGCCATCATGGGAATCGGCCTGGCTGCCACCGGAATCGTTTTTCACCATCAGGCGCAACGGGAGAAGGAAAAGCAGCTGCTGTTCGTCGGCGAGCAGATTCGTCATGCCATCGGGCGCTATTATGAGAACTCTCCCGGCGGCGGCAAGCAATTCCCGCAGACACTGGAAAACCTGTTGCGGGATGATCGTCACCCCGGCACGCATCGCTACCTGCGTCAGGTGTACCGGGATCCAATGACCAACGCCAAGGACTGGGTACTGCTGCGCGCGCCGGACGGCGGAATAATGGGTGTGCATAGTGCTTTGGCACAAAAGCCGATCAAACGGGATGGCTTTCCGTCGGGATACGAACATTTCGCCGACAAGGAAAGCTATGAAGACTGGATCTTTCAATACGCCGTGGAATCATCTGTCGAGCCTTCAGCGCCTGGAGACGTACCGCGCGTGCCGCAACGTGGAGGCGTCCCACCGATTCCCCCGCCCGGCATGATTGGCGCACCGCCTCCTCCGGCCAAATCCAAATAGCGACCTTCCGAGGAATGCCCTCGCAAGTGCGGTCGCACATCGGCTATTGACCTTGCATACGTTTAATCATTGAGCCGTACCCGGTTTTCCCTCTACCGGCCTTGGCTGAAAGCGAACGGGCTGTCTTGGTTATGCGCCCGGCTTGCGAACCACCGCGACATCCCGGCAAGACTTCAGCAACGCCCGCTGTACCTGCTTGGCCGTATTG
This sequence comes from Burkholderiales bacterium, assembly GCA_035573615.1. Classification (GTDB taxonomy): domain Bacteria; phylum Pseudomonadota; class Gammaproteobacteria; order Burkholderiales; family JACQAP01; genus JACQAP01. The sequence continues at coordinate 11,762 of DATMZQ010000009.1, forward strand.
ACGAGCACACCTTGCAGGACCACGCTACAAGCCCGTCCTTGCATCCGGCTTCCGCTGGCTTGCTGTGTGCACAGCGGTGCTGGCTCCTGCATGCAGTGTCGTCAGCCTGGCGTTTTGCCATGCAATTCATTGGCGTGAGCCAACTGGATCATGCGCACGGCGCCGTGAAAAACATGCTCAGCATCTTTTGACGAGTAAATTTGCATCGCGCCATTCAGGAACCGATTGAGGGCGTTGTCTCGATATCCGGACGAACAACAATGCAGGTTTCCGATTAATGGCGCAAAACTCTGAATCAGGTTCGCTGCGCTTTTCCACTGCCGCACCGTTGAGCCCGGAAACAGTGGCACCTTTTGCCGCTGATGCCGTCGAGGTCGTCGTGAGCCGTCTGGATCTCGAAGCGGACGCATTCAATGTCCTTGCGCAGTGGCTGCGTAACGACGAACTCCAGCGTGCAAGCCGCTTTCAGTTTACTCGCGATCGTCGCCGGTTCATCGTGGCGCGAGGCTGCCTCCGGCAATTGCTGGCCGCGCGACTGGGCATCGATCCACAAGCCGTCGAACTATCGTACGGTCCAAACGGCAAGCCCGTCCTGGCAGGTGGATCCGCCGCCATGGACTGGCGTTTCAATATTTCGCATTCCGAAGATGTCGCAGTATTTGCGTTTTGCCGGGGGCGTGAAGTAGGCGTCGATATCGAAGCGGTGCATTCGGTAAAAAACAGCGATGCCATTGCCTCGCAGTTCTTTTCACCAGGCGAGCTTGCGGCTTACAGGGCGCTCGCTCCCCATGAAAAGGACATCGGGTTTTTCAACTGCTGGACCCGCAAGGAAGCCTTTGTAAAGGCGCTTGGCGGGCGTCTTGATTTCCCGTTGAATGAATTTGATGTGTCGTTGTCGCCGGATGAACCAGCCAGAATTATTCGTGTCGGAAATATCGCTGGCGATGACAGCGAATGGCTAGTGCGCAGTTTTGCTCCGATGCCGGGCTACGTCGCTGCCGTTGTCGTCCAGCGCAGCAGGGCCGCGGCGAACGATGACGCTTTTATGAAAGGGCCGGCTTGTACGCTATGGACACACTGACTCGTTTCCCAAACGATCGGCGACAGGCTGTCGTGCCGTCCGGCACCTACCAATCACCGTGGGTCGATGACGATGTGCGGATATTCCGCAAGACCGCTTATCAGTTTATCGAGAAGGAGTTCACTCCCAACTACGCGCGCTGGTGTGCACAGCATTACCCTGATGCGCGGGCATGGACCCGGGCGGGCGAAACCGGCTTGCTATTACCTGATATTCCAGAGGCATATGGTGGCGGCGGCGGCACATTTGCACACGTAATCGTGGTGCAAGAAGAACTGGCCCAGGCAGGAATCCAGTTTGGGTGCAGCATTCAGAGCATCGTCGGGCACTACATTCTGGCATACGGTACTGAAGAGCAAAAACGAAATTGGCTTCCACGCATGGCAAGCGGGGAGCTGGTAGCCGCCATCGCGATGACCGAGCCTACCGCAGGTTCCGACCTGCAGGGCATCAAAACCAAGGCGCGCCGCGACGGCAATCATTATGTGATCAATGGGTCAAAAACTTTTATCACCAACGGGTGGCATGCCGGCCTGGTCTGTGTTGCCGTAAAGACCGATAGCGCCAGTGCTGGCTTCAAAGGCCTGTCACTCGTCATGGTGGAAACAACAAATCTTTCTGGTTATCACGTCGGCAAACCACTCGAAAAAGTGGGCATGCATGCACAAGACACCTGTGAGATCTTTTTTGATGAAACACGTATTCCCGTCTCCAACCTGCTTGGCGCGGTGGAGGGCAGGGGTTTTTCGCAGATGATGGAGCAATTGCCTTATGAGCGGCTCACAGTGGCCGCCTGCGCAGTCGCAACAATCGAACGCGCGGTTGCCATCACCAGCCGCTACGTCAAAGAACGATCCGCCTCCAGCAAACCGCTCATCGACTTTCAGAATACCCGCTTCCAGCTGGCTCAATGCATGACCGAAGCGCATGTTGGGCGCGTATTCCTCGACAGCTGCATCGAGCGATTCATCGCAGGCGAACTGGACGACGCAACCACCGCCATGGCGAAGTACTGGCTCACCGAATGCCAATGCCGCATTGTTGATCAATGCGTGCAGTTGCACGGCGGCTATGGATACATGATGGAGTACCCGATAGCCCGCATGTGGATCGACAGTCGCGCGCAGCGCATCTACGCGGGAACGAATGAAATCATGAAAGAGTTGATTGCGTGGTCGTTGTGAATCATTCACCAATCGGGAGCTAGCGGAAAAATGATGAAGTGGAAAAACACGCAATTCGGGTCGACAACCAAGCGCGGTTCGCTATTGCGGTTGTTCACCAGCGCGGGGCCCGAAACGAGACATATCGAAGGCGGCGTCCCGGCTCATGATCCGGCAAGACAGTTGTGCCTGCACCAATTGATCGAGCAGCAGGCGTCACGCACTCCGGATGCCATGGCACTTGTATTCGAACAGCAGAGGCTGACGTACCATGATCTCGTCAATCGCGCCAGTCGGCTCGCGCACTACTTGCGCGGCCAGGGCGCGGGTCCCGATAAGGTGATCGGGGTATTCATGGAACGCTCGCTCGATCTGGTAGTGGCGATTCTTGGCATCCTGAAATCCGGCGCGGCCTACCTTCCGATCGACCCCTCGTTTCCGCAGGAACGGCTTGGATTCATCATCGACGATGCAAACGTCGCATTGGTGCTGACTCAAGCATCATTAGCATCGGTGCTGCCGGTTAAAAATCTGCAGGCGGTTTGCCTGGACTCGTTTGACTGGACCACGCCGGACAGTCGTGCCGATCAAGTTCAGATGCATCCAGACAATCTTGCTTACGTTATTTATACGAGCGGCTCGACTGGCCTCCCCAAGGGGGTATGCATCGAACACCGCAATATCGTCAATTACGTACTCGGGGTTGCGGAACGCTTCAATCTTGTCCCCGGCATGAATTACGCGACGGTGTCCACCATCGCCGCCGATCTTGGCAATACCGTCATATTTCCATCGCTTGCGACCGGAGGTTGCCTGCATGTCATCGCTCAGGAGCGGGTGGAGAATCAGGCCATGCTGGCTGACTATTTCTCGCGCGAGAATATTGACGTCCTCAAGATTGTTCCATCTCATTTGGCGGCGCTGCAAACCGGCAAAAACCCGGAACTGGTCATGCCCCGGAGGCTTCTCATACTGGGCGGGGAAGCCTCTCGCCTCGCATGGTTGGAAAAGTTGCGGGAGCTAATGCCGGAATGCCAGATACATAACCACTACGGCCCTACGGAGACCACAGTCGGCGTTCTGACTTGTCACGCGGAATCAAAAATCGCAGCGACGCAATCGGGCACGGTGCCGCTGGGCAAACCCCTGCCCAATAGCCGCGCGTACATCCTGGACGGAAACGGCCAGCCCGTCTCCCCCGGCAATCGAGGCGAGCTGTTTATCGGAGGCAACGGTGTTGCGCGGGGTTATCTAAAGCGGCCCGAGCTCACGGCGGAAAAGTTCCTGCGGGATCCGTTCAGTGCGGATCCGGGCGCGCGCATGTATCGCACGGGAGACCTTGCGAGAAGCTTGCCAGACGGGAATATTGAATTCTGCGGCCGGATGGATGATCAGATCAAGCTCCGTGGATACCGTGTAGAACTAGGCGAAATCGAATGCGCATTGCGTGAAGACGCTGGAATCAAGGACGCCGTGGCGCTCGCGCCGGAAATTGAATCCGGAACGCGGCAGCTGGTGGCCTATGTAATCCCGAAAAGAACAGATCAACCACTCTGGAGCTTTGGCCAGGTACATCTTCTGCCGGATGGCGCGCCCGTTGCGCATTTGAACAAAAGCGAGACTGATTACATCTATAACGAGATTTTTGTGCTGCAGGCGTACCTGCGCCACGGAATATCCATACGGGATGGCGATTGTATTGTCGATGCCGGCTCGAATATCGGCCTGTTCACGGTGTTTGCCAACAGGCTCGCCCGCAACTTGCGCATGCTTTCCTTTGAGCCTAATCCTGCTGCATATGCGTGTTTGAAGGCCAATGCGGAAGCCTGGGGCTCCGCAGTGAAATGCTTGCCCTTTGGCCTGTCTCGCGAGAATAAATCGGCAGAGCTGACGTTTTTCCAGGGGCTTTCGCTCTTGTCCGGCTTTTACGCAGATGCGCAAACCGAGCGCGAGGTTGTCAAGACTTACGTGCTGAACCAGCAGGAACCCGACGCCAATTACCGGGAGACCGCAGCCGCGGACATCGGCGCGCTGATAGATGAGCGGCTGCAGTCGCGCATCGTGACAGCCCAGCTACGAACGCTGTCGAGCGTCATGGTGGAGGAAGGCATCGAGCATATTGATCTGCTCAAGATCAACGTCGAAAAAAGTGAGCTCGACGTGCTGATGGGCATCGCTCCGAACGACTGGCCCAGAATCCGTCAGCTCGTTATCGAAGTAGACCAGCAAGGCAGTCTCTCGCCCATCACAACGCTTCTCGAGCAGCAAGGCTATGAATATCTCGTCGAGCAAGATCCGCTTCTGCGCAACACAGACCTGTGCTACGTGTACGCCATCAGGCCCTCGCAATACGGCCGGCTCAGCCGGCAAGAGTCCGTCGATGGCCACGTGCGGGCCTTGCCCGCGGTGGATGAAGAAATCCTTACGCCGGCAACTGTGCGCAAGCACCTCAAGGCAAGGCTGCCGCAATACATGGTTCCGTCGGCTTTTGTCCTGATGGATAAATTCCCGCTGAATGCCAACGGCAAGATCGACCGCAAGGCGTTCCCTGCTTTCTCCGGGGGAAAAACATCCGCTGCAAACATGCCGGTCGCTCTGCAGACTGAAACCGAAAAAGCGCTGGCGGCAATATGGAGCGAACTGCTGGGCGTAGAAAACATTGGGCTCCATGATGACTTCTTCGATCTCGGCGGCCACTCGCTGTTAGCCATACGTGCCGTAGCACGCACACGCGACAAATTTGAGGTCAATCTGTCGCTGCGCAACTTGTTCGACGCCCCCACGCTGGAAGGCCTCGCCCGCGTAATTGATGGGTTGTCCTGGCTCAAAAGATCCGAGGGACTGGGGACTGGAGCGGGCAATCGCGAAGAGATTGCGTTGTGAACTTACAGACTTTCCTTGCCGACCTGTACGACCGGGAAATCGAGCTGTGGGCCGATGGCGACCGACTGCGGTGCAAAGCGCCGGCCGGCGTGCTGACCACCACGCTGCGCAATGAATTGATGGAGCGCAAGAGCGAGATCCTGGCGTTTCTGCGCACGGCCGAGGCGGCTGCCAAGCAACCGCGTGCCATCGTTCCACTGCAGCCCCATGGCACGCGACCGCCCGTGTTTGCCGTTGCCGGACACAATGGCGACGTCTTTACTTACCGTACTTTCGCAGCGGAGTTGGGCAACGACCAGCCGTTCTTCGGACTGGAGCCACCGGGCCTGCTCGATGGAGATAGCGAACCCATGGATCGCGTGGAGGATCTTGCCGCTTATTTTGCGGAACAGATCCGGACACTCCGTCCTGATGGCCCATTTGTCATCGCCGGCTATTGTGCGGGTGGTGCGATTGCCTTCGAGTTGGCGCGGCAACTCAAGCAGCAAGGCGCCAGCATTCTGTTTCTCGCCATGTTGGCTGCACCCTATCCGTCATATTGCCGCTTTTCCACGCAGATCAGCGAGGCGCTCGCGCTGCGCGCGCAAAGTGTGCGCAATCACCTGCGAACGCTGACAAAGCTCTCGTTGCACGATGGACGCCAGTACCTGGTCAATAAGCTCAACCAGCGCAAATTGCGTCGGCAGGCGCAGCGCGTGCATTTTAACGATCCTGTTCTGCGGCGGCGCGATCGCGTCGCAAATGTTACCGTCGCGGCAGTCGCCCGGTACACACCGGGAACCTATGATGGTCGCGTAAGCCTGTTCCTGCCCAATAAAGAATGGATTTATTCCCGTGCCGAGCCTTTGCGCTGGCGGGTCGTAGCGCCGCGCGCCGAGCAGCATTTTGTACCAGAAGATTGCAATCCAGACATCTTGCTGCTCGAGCCTGACGTTGCAGCCACAGCTGAACTGTTCCGGCGTTGCCGGGACACAAGCGCGATGGAAATGGCGTCATAGTTGATTTCGGACCCATGGCTGCAGCGCTGTTTCTTATTAGTAGCCTGGCGATCGGAGGATCGGAACGAAAGATCGTCCGCGTTGCCAACGCATTGCGACAGTCCGGGCACGACATACATCTTGCCTATCTGGGTGCACCTCATACGCTGCGATCGGAACTAGATCGCGAACTGCCTGTAGTTCATCTAAATCGTAGTGGCAAGTTTTCGCTCCCGGCTTTGGCCCGCCTAAAGCGCTATATCGCCATTCATGAGATATCGCATGTGGGGTGCGTGAACCTTTATCCCCTGCTGTATGCGAGGGCTGCCATCTGGCAATTG
>DATMZQ010000010.1:0-3552 GCA_035573615.1 Burkholderiales bacterium
ATCCTTTACGGAATCCTGCGACGCAGGGCACGGCCTTTCACTTTTCGCGATCGTCACGACCGTCACGTCGTCACGGCATTTACGGCATTCACGGCATTCACGGCATTCACGACATTCACGTATTCACGGCATTTTTTTACACCCCGAAATAAGCGCGTGAGATCTGCTCTCTGCTTAATGCAGCGGACGATCCGCTCAGCATGACGCGGCCTTCCTGCAGACAGTACAGCCGGTTCGAGACGCGCTGTGCCATGCCGACATCCTGCTCGACGATGATCGCGGTCATGCCGTCGGAGCAGATGCGGGGCAGTGCATCGTAAATTTCTTTCACCACGATGGGAGCGAGCCCGAGCGAGAGCTCATCGCAGATCAGCAATTTCGGATTACTCATCAGCGCGCGACCGATCGCCGCCATTTGTTGCTGTCCGCCCGACAGCGCCAGCGCTGGACTCTTGCCTTTTTCCCGCAGGACTGGAAATAGCGCATGAACAGCGTCGAGCGTCCACGGGCCGGGCCGCTTCGCGTAGGCACCCATCAGCAGGTTTTCCGTAACCGTCAGGCTGGGAAAAAGACGCCGGCCTTCGGGGACCATGGCCACCCCGCGTTGCACGATTTGCCCCGGGGGAAGCCCGCCGATGGGCTGCTCATCGAACGTGACTGCAGCCGCAGGCGCTTTGAGCAACCCGCAGACTGTTTTCAGGAAAGTCGACTTGCCGGCGCCGTTGGCACCGATCATGGCTACGATTTCGCCTTGCTCAATTTCGAAGTCAATGCCGAACAGCGCCTGGAAGTCGCCGTAAAACGATTCCAGTTCGCGTGTCGTCAGCAGTGCCATGCGGCGGGGACCAACACACAAAGCCTGGGCGCAACGCGGACCAACGAACGTGAATGACGCGTTCTGGCGTACCGGATGCATGCAACTGGTCTCATCTAGGCTTCCAACCCCATATAAACGCGCTTCACTTCAGGGTCGTTCATGACTGCAGACGGGATCCCCTCTGCGAGCTTCTGTCCGGAGTTGATCACGAACAAGCGATCGGCAACGGCAAGCAGCGCATGCACTACGTGCTCAATCCAGATCAATGTCATCCCTTGCTTCTTGATGCGGAGAATCTCTTCCACCAGCTCAACCGCCTCATGTTCGGTGAGGCCACCGGCGATTTCATCGAGCAGCAATACCTTCGGCTGCGTCGCGAGGGCACGCGCCAGCTCAAGTCGCTTGCGATCCAGCAAGGTCAGTGTTCCGGCAAGCCGATTTGCCTTCGGCAGCAGATCGGTTTCCCGCAAGATTTCCACCGCGTTGGCGTACGTTTCCTTTTCCCGCGCACCGGTCCCAAAGGAAGCTGCGGCCACGAGGTTCTCGAACACGGTCATTGCACCGAACGGCTGGGGCACCTGGTAGGAGCGTCCTATGCCGGAACGGCAGCGCCGATAGGGCCGCTGTAATGTCACATCTTCCCCGCGAAACAGAACACGGCCGGAATCGGCATGCAAGTCTCCGCTGATCAGGTTGAACAGCGTGGTCTTGCCCGCTCCGTTGGGACCTAGAATGCCGAGCGCATCGCCCTCGGCAACCGACAGCGAAATTCCGTCGGTTACCTTGAGCGCGCCGAAGCTTTTTTTTACGTTCTCAAGAGCGAGAATCGCGGGCATCAGACTCCCCGATATTGCGGTGGATCAGGCGATCAGCTTGAGCTTGCCTCCGGCAGGAATGGCGGGCGCTTGCGAATTGTTCACGATGACGAGTTCGTACTTGTGCTTGCTACCCTTGACCCACTGCCCGAGCACGAGCGGGGTCTTGCTGACGTTCTTGAACGGCCCGCCACCACCCCATTTCACGTCGCCGACTACGGTTTTCAGGCTGGTCGCTGCCACGGCATCGCGGATGGCGGCGTGGCTGCTCAGATCCTTCGTACGTTTCAAAGCGTCGACGGCAACCTCGAACAGCGCGTGAGAAAAACCAATCGGCTGGGTCCACTGCCGATTGGTAGTCCCTTCATAGGAATCGGCAAGTTGCTTCGCACTCTGCCTGGTCAGTGATGAGGTGAACGGATGCGAAGGCGACCACCACACTTCCGACGACAAGCCGTCGCCGAGATCGCCAAGCGCCTCGATTGCACCGGGGAAAAGCAACGCCTTGCCGAGCGTCACGACTTTTGGTTTGAAGCCTTGCTGCCTGGCCTGGGTCAGGAAAGTTTTTGCGTCTGGCGGGATGACCACTCCAGTAACGATTTCGATGTTGTCTTTCTTGAACGCTGCGATTTGCGCGGAGAAATCACTGTTCATGTTCTGGAAACGACCCGGATCGAGCAATGTGAAACCTTCCTTGGCAAGCGGTCCGGGGAATCCGCGCTCTTTGTCGCCCCATGCGTTGCCGTCGCCATCATTTGGAAACAGGCCGCCGACTTTCTTGTTGGTTTGCACCGATTTCCAGCCGGCCAGGAAATTGCCGATGACGTCCTCGAGGCCCCAGAACACGTGATAAGTCCAATTGAACCCTTTCCCCGGATCCCCCTGGCGACCAAAGAACCACGGTTGCCAGGGTGCGACGGTCGATATGCAGGGAATCTCGTTTAATTCGCAAGCGTCAGACACCGGATTCGTCGTCTCCGGCGTGGACGAGACCAGCATCAGATCTATTTTTTCTTTGAGGATGAGGTCGTTCGCCACTTCTCCGGCGCGGTTCGGACTGGATTGGCTGTCTTTCTGAATGATCACGACCGGAACCTTCTTGCCGCCCAGGTCAATGCCACCGGCAAACAGCTTGTTCATTTGGCCGATAACGAAATTGTCGGCCTCACCGAACGGCGCCAATGGCCCCGTCTGCGGAGATACGAAACCAATCCTGATACTTTTAGCCTGCGCCAATGCACGCATCGGCATGCCGAGTATGGCGGTACCGGCAAACGCGCCGCCGGCCTGGATCAGCGCGCGGCGGCGCCGGAATTGTTTGCTTTGCATGAATGCTCCTCCTGAGTTTATTTATAGTTGATGATGTGTAAGTCTGACTCTAGCCCGGACGTTTTCCCTCCCAGGCGTTTTGCAAAAGCAGTCGGATGGCCGCGTACTCCAGCGGCCGCGGGTTGTAATAAGGATTCTGCATGGCGAGCCGCGCCGCTTCGTCGAGCGACTCCATTTTCATGCCCAGGTCGCGCAATGCAAGTGGCACGCTGAGCTTGCGCGCCAGTGCAAACAGGCCCGAAGCCGCGCCGTCCGCCGACAAACCTGACCCAGCCAGCGCGCGACCGATGCGCGCCATTGCGTCCGGCGCCGCTTCGAAGTTGTAATGCACGGCATGCGGAAGGATGACGGCATGGGTCTCGGCATGCGGCAGATTGAACGCACCGCCGACGGTATGGCAGAGCTTGTGATGCAGGGCCATGCCAACGTTGCCAAGGCAGGCACCGGCAAGCCACGCTCCGTACAGCGCTTCAGCGCGCGCCTCCAGATCGTCCGGTTTCGACACTACCGTCGGCAGGCTGGAAGACAGTGCACGGATGCCTTCTTCGGCCATCAGCGACGTGATCGGATTCGAGTCCTGCGCGTACAGCG
>DATMZQ010000011.1:0-2630 GCA_035573615.1 Burkholderiales bacterium
CCGGTTTGATTGCAATTTCGCTGTAGCGCACGCCAAGCCGCTTGATCATCTCTCGTGAATCTTCCACGCTGATGCCGGCAGTGAATTGGGAAGGCATCATGACTGCGTGTACTTTGTCCGCACCGATCGCGTCGGCTGCAATGCACAGTGTCAGCGCCGAATCGATTCCACCAGACAGGCCGAGCAGGGCTTCGCGGAAACCGTTCTTGCCGAGATAGTCGCGCACGCCCATGCACAGCGCCTTGTAAAGGCTCGCGTCGATATCCAGTTCGGGAGCAATGTGACCGGGACGTGGCCCGTCGCGGTCGATATCGACCACGGCAAGCGCCTCCTCAAACGCGGGTAGCTGATGGGTCAGGTTGCCGCGTTCATCCATCACGAATGACGCACCGTCGAATACGAGTTCATCCTGACCGCCGACCAGATTGCAGAATACGACCGGCATGCCGGTCTCTGCCGTACGCTCGCGCACGACTTCATGGCGGCTGCGCAGCTTGTCGATATGAAAAGGGGAAGCATTCAGCACGAGCAGCATCTGTGCGCCAGCCGCGAGCGCGCGCTTGGGTGCCTCGGGCTCCCAGACGTCCGCGCAGATATTGATGCCTACAGTGCTCGGATTTCCGTTTGGCGCACGCGCTGCTGTTTCGCCGGCCGGCCCCCACACATCTTCGCAGATGTTCACGCCTACCCGCACGCCGTTGATATCCACGACACACGGGCTGCCATCTGAATCGAAATAGCGCTCCTCGTCGAATACCGTGTAGTTGGGTAAATCCAGTTTGTGATAGCTGGCCGCGATGCGGCCTTCCTGCAGCACGGAAGCGGCGTTGTAAAGGCTCGCGCCGACCTGCTGCGGATGGCCGACGACAACCGTGATGCCGCGGACTTGTGCGGCCAGCGCAACCAATGCGCGATCGCATGCGGAACGAAAATCCTCGCGCAGCAGCAGATCTTCCGGTGGATAACCACACAAGGATAGTTCCGGTGTGACGAGTATGTCGGCGCCCTGCTCCCTGGCCCGTGCCGCGAACTCGAGGATCTTGCGGGAATTGCCGGAAAGATCCCCAACCGTGCAGTTGATCTGGCCAATCGCAATGCGCATGGCTGCTACTATAACATCCGCTCCTTGCGACAATGAAAACACACTCCGGCTTTCAGGTCCTCGATTCGCTCGCAACGATTCCCGCTTCGGATTGGGACGCCTTGGCGGGAAATCATCCGCTGCTTTCGCACGCTTTCCTGCACGCGCTGCACGAAAGCGGCTGCGCCAGCGCCGAGACCGGATGGGCGCCGTGCTACCTCACGCTATGGCGGCACGGTCGCATCGCGGCTGCCATGCCGCTCTATCTGAAATCCCATTCCTACGGAGAGTACGTCTTCGACTGGGCATGGGCCGACGCATACCACCGGCACGGCCTGCGCTACTACCCGAAGCTGCTGAACGCGGTGCCATTCACACCGGTAACCGGATCACGGCTGCTGGCCGCCAATGCAAGCGATCGGCGCGCGTTGCTCGATGCGGCACTGAAGTTTGCGCGCGATTCCGGGGTCTCGTCGCTGCACTGCCTGTTTCCCGCGCCGGCCGAAGTCCCGCAGTTCGAGTCCGCGGGCATGACCTTGCGAGCCTCGGTGCAGTTCCACTGGAACAACGAAGGCTTCGCCGACTTTGATGATTTCCTCGCGCGCATGAATCATGACAAACGCAAGAAAATCCGCCAGGAGCGTCGCAAGGTCCGCGATGCGGGCATTGAATTTCGCTGGCTGCGCGGCCACGAAGCTTCGGCTGTCGACTGGCGATTCTTCGTGCAATGCTACAACTCGACCTACCGGGCCCATCATTCGACACCTTACCTGAACCTGGATTTCTTCAAGCGCCTCGCGCAAGCCATGCCGCAGAATTTGTTGCTGATACTGGGCTATCGTGAAGGCCAACCCATAGCGTCCGCGTTCAACATCATTGGCGACAACACGCTGTACGGGCGTTACTGGGGAACGAAAGAGTTTCACTCGGGACTGCATTTTGAAACCTGCTATTACCAGGCCATCGAATACTGCATCGCTGAAAGAATCGGTTCATTCGAAGGCGGCGCTCAAGGCGAGCACAAGCTCGCGCGCGGCCTGCTGCCGCAACGCACGGTATCCGCGCACTGGCTTGCGCATCCGGAATTCGCCGAAGTCATAACACGCTTTCTGCGCAAGGAAGCAGATGGCATTGAAGATTACGTCGATGAATTGTCGGAGCACAGTCCGTTCAAGCAGTCCGAGCCCCCGGCTTCCGGATGAGCGCTGCGGGATTTGGTTAAACTAGCAGCATGCTGCCCGACATGACAGAACGGATCGCGAAAGCAGTTTCCGTCGCAAGCGTATTGATGCTTTGCGTGCTGTCACCATTTGCGTCCCATGCGGCGCCAAATGAAATCGAGGTCACCGACCAGGTCATCGGCACCGGTCCGGAACCGCGACGCGGCTGGTTCGCGATCATCCGCTATACCGGCTGGATCTATGACGAGCAAGCCGCAGACAAGAAGGGAAAACAATTCATCCACTCGGACGATCGCGGCGCACCGGTATCTTTCGTATACGGGTACAAGCGCGCGCTGCCTGGCTTGGAAAAAGGCATGGAAGGCATG
>DATMZQ010000012.1:0-3459 GCA_035573615.1 Burkholderiales bacterium
TCGGCACACAAACGTGATGCGAGGTTTACCGCCGAACCGACCGCCGCGTATTCCAGGCGAGAGGCCGTGCCAATCACGCCTACAGAAACGAATCCGGTCGCCACGCCGATGCCGATGCCTAATTGCGTCGCCCCGTCCGACCAGCGTGTCGTCATGCCAACACCACTTGCACGGATCTCGCGCGCGAGTGCCAGCGAGCGCGGTGCATGGTCATCGAAAGCGATCGGGGCGCCGACCAGGATCAGTACGCCATCGCCCGCCTGGTCCTTGATTGTCCCGCCGGCGGTGGCTGCAGCGACACCGACGGCATCGTAGTACTCGCGCAGAATCTGGATCACTTTGCCCGGATCGGTCACCGCTGCAAAAGCAGTAAAGCCGCGCAGGTCGCAACATACCACCGAAAGTTCGAGCGTCTGCTCGCGCGTCGCACTCGCCATTCCTTGATCGCGCACCAGGTCTGCCACTTGCGGTGCCAGGAAACGGGACATGAATTGTGCGCGGCGACCCTGGATGACGTAATACTGCATGCCCCCCACCAGGAAAACCAACATGCCAAACGAGACCAGGACCGGGCTGAGGTTCGCAGGCAATACCATACTCGACGCCATGAAAGGGGCAGCAACGAGAAAAGCAACCAGGCGCTGACGCTCGGCGACATCCGGGCGCCGGTTGAGCGTCAGGATTCCGGATGCAATGCCAAGCCCCAGTGAAATGACGAGCGGAATACCGAACAAGTAGAATCCGGGGCCGATTGCGCTACCCGAAACGCTGCCAATGAACTCATACGCGCGCACACGCGGGAAAGCCAAAGCCAGCAAGCCGTAGCCAATGGCCAGCAACTGCGCCACGCGCAATTGGTTGTCGCCGAATCGGGTTTTCAGATTACGGGTCGGGATGGTCTTGCGTATGCGAAGCAGCCATTCATAGCCGAAATAGAACGCGCACACGTCCGGGAGCGCGAAAATTCCGCCCCAGTCCGGGTAGCGGTTCCCTCTAAGCAGCGGTAATTCGAACTGCGTGAAACAGGCGATGGAAATGCCAATGGACGCTAGAAAAATGGACAGTGCCCGGCTTGTGGGCGCCTGGCGGTCGCTTACTATGAACGCCAGCGCAATGCCCAGTGCTAATAGCGACGCAATAATCTGCGGGGTGGTCGAGATGTCCACGGGTTTAATTTCAGCCCAGCGAAGCTGGCATAAATACTTTGCGCTCAGGTTTCCTGCGCATGTCGTAGCATCGCGCCGCGTGTCTCTGGTGTCTCCAGACTGATGCGGCCCAGTTTACCGCTGCGATAGTCGTCGAGCAGGATAAGCGCCGCTTTTTCGAGATCGAGGCTACCACCGGTCTTCCGGCAGCCCCGTCGCGTGGCCACTGCTTCGACCAGGCTCGGACCGTCCAGCCCATCCAGTGCCAGACCGTAGCGCGCGGTCAACGGCCCGGGATAGCGCGCGAGGAGAATTTCCCCCAGGAATGCGGCGACTTCTTCTTCCATGACTTCGTTCGTGCCAATTGCATGGCTGGCGGCCAGCATGTAGCCGTCGCTTTCATATTCGATCTTCGGCCACATCAACCCCGGCGTGTCGATCAGCGTCATGCCAGGGCCTAGATCGATGCTTTGCTGGGTTTTGGTAATGGCAGGTTCATCGCCGACTGCTGCGACCCGACGCTTGACCAATGCATTCATCAGCGTCGATTTACCTACATTGGGAATGCCCATGATCATCATGCGCAATGGTTTGGTATTGTCGCTGCGGTGCGGCGCAAGAGTCCTGCAATAGCCCGTCACGCGCGCAACGTCGGCCGTCTTCTTGCAAGACAGGGCGACCGCATTGATGCCTTGCTGCCGATTATAGAAATCAAGCCATGCCCTGGTTGCGACCGGATCAGCGAGGTCCGCTTTATTCAACAGCTTCAATGCCGGCCGCTGCCGGTGATTGCGCAATGTCCGGATCATCGGATTGCTGCTTGCTTCCGGTAAACGCGCATCGACGATCTCGATGACCACGTCCACCCATTCCATTGTCTCCGCGGCTTTCTTGCGCGCGATGCTCATGTGGCCGGGGAACCATTGGATTGTCATAGTTGAAAAAAAGACTTCAAGTCAGTTGATGCAACCGTAAGGCACGGTATAGCTTCGCCTGCATCGCCTGCAATTTGCGAGCTGTTTTGTCCCACGCACATTTTTTTATGCCAGCGTCAAGGCGCCTTCCGTCGTTCGTCGGCGACGCGTCGCCAAAGTCCGACAGTTTTGCCTCTTGCACGAATGTGTGCTCAGGACTAAAAAGACGGTGAGGGAGTTGTATCGGTACGGAGGAGTGGACCAATGCAGGAGCAAACAGATTATCGCAGGAAGGTTGAGGACGCAGTTCAAAGAGCAACGAATATCCTCGCCAAGCATCATTTGAAACCACAAAAGTATCGTGTCCATATTCGCTCCAAGGGAGATTCATGCGCTGGCGAACCGCACGCATTGTCCCTTTCGACAGCAGATGGCGCACTCTGGGTAACTGAAACAGTTATTCCGTTTCGCTGCATTGAAGAAGTGGATCCTTTCGGATCCGACGCATTCTGCAGCATCGTATCAGCACAGATGATGGCGCTGATCCGTAAGGTAAGGGAAGCCGGCAGAATGGTCTAGTTTTTCCAAATGCCCTGCCTCGGGGTTTCAGCTTCCTCCCTTGCTGAATCTCCCGGTGCAGGGCATTTTTCCCTGACGCACAACGGGTCCCGTCTCTTCCGCCGGCTAGTGTGGCCCCGGATTCCAGCAAATAATCCTGTCTCCAAAGCGGTTCACTTGCCGTCCAGCCGCGCGAATACCTTCTTCATCTGGTTCACTCGCATTACATACGCCTGAAGATCGTGCTCGCCGCACCGCTGCCCGGAATCCAGCCGGAACCGGCGCCGCACGAAAATTTCACCGGTTCCGGCACCGCAAACGTGGATCACTGCAGCAAGGTCCTGTTTCTCTCCCAGGGCTGCGTTTCCCATGCGCAAGCGCGTCAGCGTATTGGCGATGGTGCGATCCAGGTACGCCGACGTAAGCTCTATTGCATTCGAGGATAGCGTCCGCGTATAGAAACGGTTGAACCAGCACGACGCAAAGTCATTCCAGGGTCCATCTTCAACAACAACATGGTCGTGGACGCAATAGCGCTTGGCCGCTGCAAACGTCCCGTCGGTCATCTGATACATTCCGACCGCGCTTGAGGCTGGCCGATAGACCTCGAAAGGCCTGCGCTGCAAAGACCAACGCCAGTAAGTGCGCGCGACCGGATTGCCCGACCCTTCCACCTGTGCCAGGGCGGCCAGAAGAGCAGGCGTCACGACTTCGGTCGCGTGCTGTCGAAACAGCGGGCCGTAAGCCTTCCAGGTTTCTGGCGGCGTCTTGTAAAGCGCGTCGCTCACCGGAAAAAACAGTTCTGAAGGCTTGCGCACAACCTGGTAAGCCAAGTTGACCAA
>DATMZQ010000013.1:0-12379 GCA_035573615.1 Burkholderiales bacterium
ACGGCCACGTAGATCGCGCGCGCGCCGAGGTCGATGCCGGCGGCGTGGGGATGGAGGGTGGGCAGTTGGGTATTGGTTTTCGCGGCTTTTGGTGGGCGGAACGAATCAGATGGAAGAAGGAGGAAAGAAGCGGAATATCAATGCCTTATGAGGCTCAAGGAGCATCTGGAATAGATTTCCAGTAAAAAGCCGGATGTTTGCAACGGTATGACACACATTGTCATGGAAATTGCACCCTCTCAGAAAGGCGATTGCACCGGCTCATTCTGAGTCTTGGCGGAGCGCTTATGGCGATTTGACCAGCCATTCAGAGTAAACAACAACTGCTGCACCTCGACTAAATTCAGGTCATCCAGAATCCGCCCATGGAACCGTTCCCTCAGAAAATGATTCATCACTGCCGCGGGAACGTGCAATTGCTCGATAATCCACAAAAGATTGCGCCGTTGATTCAACACCAGGCTGCCATCTTCAATCGCTCCATCCAGATCATCCGCAAGCCTGAGACAACGATTCTTCAACAGGGTAAATTCGTCGCGCTCCTCTACCTCCTTGGCGCTTTCAATCCGCCGGCCAATTACCGACGAAATGAACTCCAAACGGAACTCCCGATCGTTGCGATCCCAACCCTGCGCAGCGCATGCCGCCGGCCAAAGCGAACCCTGGAAATAAGCGATTTGCTTGGAGTTCATTTCAACTCCGGCAACAAAGCCCGCGCTTTGGCCGCAACCGCTTGATAACGCTTAAAAAAACGATCATCCACATCACATCGCCGACCGATTGAGCGGCAGGCGTTCATGACAGTGCCCCGATCGTGTTTGAAGCGCCGGCCAGTGTAATTTTTCCCCCATCCCAGGACTTCAACGCACAATTTCATCGCGACCATCCTCGCGGTGACCTTGGGCTCTGAACGGTTTTGGCTGAGCATCCACGTGCGCCACCGTTCACATTCACGCGCGAATTCAACCGCGGCCAACTCCATGACAACTTCAAGCAGATCTTCGGCCTGGTGAGACTGATGCTTGACCCGCAAATAAAGACGCTCCACCGCAGCGCGCAAAGAGCGCACTTCATCAATCAAGCTCCGGCGATCCAACTCGACGCATCCGACCTGCAGCACTGGACGCGTCTCCGATTCCGGGAACATTGGTGATTTGCCACTCATCGTTCCCGATCCTCCGGTCGCACGAACTCCAGATCGAGCGCCTTGAAAATCTCCTCCTCCGTCGCGCTGCCCAGGCATTTACCGTTGTCGAACACCCCAAAATGCGGATTCCATCGGCGCCCGAGCTTCTCCGCCTGTTGGCAGAGATAGATGTTGTGCTCCTTGCTCCCGGTACGGCAGACCAGCAAACTGCCAAAATTCGTCGGCGTATTGAAAAACATATCCTTGAACGGCCGCTGCGCGATCCAGACGTCGAGCTGCACGCCATTCGCCAGCCGAGTGAGAATGGTTTGCGGACCATCACTGATCGGCTGCGTTTTCGCCAGTACGCGCGCGCGCAAGGCGTTCACCTGATCCGCCAGCGGCAGGCAGACCAGGTCAATATCATTCACGAAAGGCCGCCGGCGCCGGATGCTCCCGGCGATCTCGATTCGTTCACAAAACGGCGCCAGTTCGGCCTTGATCTTCTCGGCGAGTTTTAATGCCTGGTTGAATGGTAGCGCAGTCATCCGGAATGTTTCCCGCGACGGGGCGAAGGAGGCGAAGGATCAGGCGGCCAACCAGCCTGCCTCAAAGCAACTGCCTCGGCGTAAAATTCGCGGCTGTAAAGAAATCCGCAGGCCCAGACGCGGATGGCAAACTCTTCAGGCGTTTCCCCGCTGAACGGTTTGAAGAAACGTGTTTGAGCCTCAGCCTCTCGCTTCAGGGCGGCAATTACCTCGGGCTTGGTGTTACCCCAAAAGATTTTGTAATCGGGCTTCGCTGCCATCGCTGCTTCGCGGGCAATTTTCATACTAAAACCTCCAATGGACTGCGCACACTGAGCGCTTCCGCATGCAAATAACCCATCGTTGTCTCCAGCGACCTGTGTCCCATTGCCTCCTGGATCGCCCGCGGATTCTGCCCGCTGTTCAAGCAATGCGTGGCGTAAGCGTGCCGCAACTCATGCGGCAGGATCGCGAGCCCGAGCTTGCGGCCGGCGCGCTTGACGGCGCGCTGCACATTACATTCCAACATGCGCCATCGAACGATCCCGCCTGTGCGCGGATCGGCGCACGGCGCCGCCAGGGGAAACAACCAGGCCCAGGGCCAGGCGAATTGCGAATGCGGATACTTTCGCGCGATCTGATTCGGCAATTTGATCGGCACACCCGCCGCCACATCACGTCGCCACACAGCCCGCGCTGATTCCATCTGCGCTTTGATCTCGCCAGCCAGCGAACACGGGATCGCCACCACGCGGTCCTTGCGGCCTTTGCCCTGGCGGATGACCAACCGGCTGTCATCCAGCCGCACATCGCGAATACGCAGATTCAGCGGCTCTGAAACGCGCAGCCCGCAGCCGTAAATCAACTTCACCACCAGCCGTACCGGATAACCGCTGGCGTCCCTGACGCCGCCCAGGAGCGCGCGCGTTTCCTGGACTGAGGGAGCATTACGAACAACGGCGGCGCGTTTGGCGCGAAGCGAATCCACGCGTTGCAACGGCCGGCCGAGCGCCTCGCGATAGAAAAAGATCAAAGCATTGAATGCCTGATTTTGTGTTGAAGCGGACACATCATCACGGGCGAGCGTGGTCAGAAACACCTCGACCTTTTGCTCGCTGGCCAGGCCGGAGCGCAGCTTGCGGACGAAAAGCATATAGCGTCGAAGCCAGCCGCAGTACGATTCCTCAGTGGACAGCGAGAAGTGCTTGCGGCGGATCACCTGCCGCAAACGTTCAATGGCATGCTCTCGTTTCATGATATGCGAACAGGTGTCGCCTAATCCTTGTTGTGCCACTTGATCGTCACGCCTACGAACGGGTAGCCGTGAGTTTTGATGAACCATTGAAGCATCTCCGGCCAGTCCCCGAAGCCGTCGGCTCGTGCGAACGCATCGCGGTCACTTTCTTTCCAGAGCCGCATTGCGTCGAGGTCGAATGGCTCGACGGCAGTGATGACCGATTCACGCAGCACGCGCTGTTGGCTTCGATACGGTTTTCCCGTCCACATCCGCAGGCTGATTTTGTCGCCAGCTTTCGGCATCCGTTTGGGAGTCGGGCGCACGGTCTGGCATTTCGTCCCCGCTTCCACGAGCGGAGCAAATTGAGGTTTGAACATTCTGACGTGGCACAACAAGCCGCTACACCCGCAATGACTGCCGCGTTGGGCATCATTGGCGAGTTCGGAGCGTATAGGCGCGGCAGTCATGGGGTGAGCTTGTCGTTAAGCACTTAGTCTGGCATCTTTCGATTTGGGTGGTTCTTTGCCTTGTCCGCGAGCGCGAAAATTTCCTTCGCATACTCAGGATCATCTTGTTCAGCTTCGACTGCGTAGGCCGTGAGAGCAGGTCCGGCATACTTGTCTTTGAGCCGGATAACGAAGAAATCCGAATCCTCGGTGTCCCCAAAGTCAACGGATTCCGCCTTTACGCGCACGTCTCCACTTTCGTCGCGGATGATTCGTGGTGTTGCGACACGCAGTTTGATGAGCGCGTATTTGCCACGTCTCGGGTTCGTGATGTTTCGGTCTAGTTTCATATTCGTGCTTAACCATTCGATGCAGGCGACGGCGATTCGCCCACAGGTTTGTTCGTTGCGTCAGGCTCGCCGCGCCTGATCTCGCCGTTCAGCCTCATAGGAACGTCTCCTGTAATTCGGGCGTTTTCCTTTCGGCCATGCAGATTGTGTCGTTGTGGTCGCTGCCGTGGCACACGAGCAGCACTTCTTCGATGTTCCAGCCTTTGCCCATGCCGACCGTGTTCCAGCCGAAGTGCAGCACCACACCACCGACCGGCACGAGGCGATTGATTTGCCTCTTGAGTCGTTTGCGCGTCATGCCGAGCAGCGCATCCGTTTGCTTCATGGGCAGACCGATGGAGTCATAGCATTCCTTCACCTGGCGCGGCGAGTATGGCGGGTCACAGATTACCAGGTCAGCCACGATGTCTTTGTCCGCGAGCATCGTCAGGAAGTCCTCGGCGTCCATGTGATATTCCGCCGCCGTGTTCGGATTCAGGTCATTGGTGTAGGTCGTCCATCGCTTGTTCCGCGAGAAGCAGTCCACCGAGATTTTGGATTTCATCAGATACTTTTTCACGAAGCCCGCGATGGATGGCACGTCGAAAGTGTCAGAGTTCGGCATGTCCCACACCCTCGACAATGAGGCTGAACAACCGCATGGAGCTAACCCGGCGGGCTTCTGCAGTTCGATGGCCAGAGTGTTATTCATGCGTCTTGGTTCTTCGCGCCGGGTAGCTCATGCGGAGCGTTCCGCGAATACATGTCTTCAAGGATCCAGACGTTCAATGTCCAGCAGGCCCACATTAGACCTACGACGATTTGGCCATATCCCAGCGAGGCACCGAAGAGGAAAATGATGAACAGGAAGTATCTCGCTATAACAAGCCGTCTGAAGGTTGATTCGCGGAACAAGGTCGCTGGAGGCGACGCTTGTTCCGCCGCAGTCGATTCGGGAACCTTTGGATTGGAGTCAGTTTTCATCAGCGCGCCTCATCTCCCGCGTTCTGCCGCATTTGCTTTTCGAGAGCTTTAACCATTCGGCGAGCTTTCGAGCATTTGAGCAGGTGTTCTTTCTGTGCGTTTTGCTCCATTACATGAGCGTATCGGAATCCCGCGCCGTTTCCGGGGTCGCATCGCGTCAGGACTTTCTTGCACCCATTGCAGATCAGTGCGCGCCGATTTCCATAGCCGTCCACCGATGACGGAAGCTTTTTGAATTTGAACGCTTGCGGCAGAACAATCCGGTTGGAGCGAACTGCCGACCCGCGTTGCAATTGAGTTTTTGGCATAGAGTTACGTTGTTGGTTTTCCGGGCAGTCGCTCACCCGGAGCGTTCCGCGCGAGCGCTCGCTCCCCCGCTGCGGGGGGAGCGTCTGGCGGCATAGGAAGTGTCGCCCAGTGCGTTGGGTTTAATTCGATTGTGTCGCTACGGTTCTCGTAAATTATCCATGCGCCCCGTCCCACCCATATACATGTGGACCAGTAACCGATTTCCATTTGCCCATCGCTCCACAATAACAGTCTTGTCCCATCTTGGGGCGCAGTCTCAATCGGATGCCATGCCGCCCGGCCGCTTTCTCGCGCGGAACGCGACGAGGTATCAGCTTCGTTGTCCCTTGCTTCGCTCGCGCTCGCTGCGGAACAAACTCGCTGAAGCGATCCCGCCTGCGGCGGCTGCGCTTCGCTTGCCACTTCACTTATGAGCACACACCCTAGAGGCTGGCTACTTGGTTTGGCCTGTGCGTGTCCAGCGTCGTCCGGCATCAGGCTGTCAGGTTTTTGTGTGCTCATAAGTTCGTGGTTCGCTTACCTCGTCGCGTTCGGCGTGCCTTGACACCACTCGCTGGGTTTCGTGCATTGGAAGCGGCGGTATTTTTGCACATAGGTCATCTCCGACTCCAGGTGCATTCGCCAGCACAAGAGACAGCGACGGCGGCGGTTGGGTGGCGCAGGCGTGAGACGGAAGATTTCATCTTTCAGCCGGGTCAGTTCACCCGCGATTTTGTGATAGCGTTTTGCGTTCAAGCCGCCTCCTTTACGCCCGGCTCGTCCACGGAATCCTTGAGCAGCGCGTTCACGATCTTCTCCACGTCGCCATCAGTCGGCTTGATTACCACCTGATCGCCGGCATCCACGATCGCGCAGCCGATCTTCTTCAGCTCTGCGGCGGACAATTTTGCCAATGCTTCCTTGTCCGGCTTTTCTTCCCTGCGAATCAGCGCATCGGGATCGTCGAAATGTTTGCGGATCAACTCCACCACGCGGTCGGCATTATCGAACTCGATTCCGCCTTTGCCCTTCTGAAAGCCGATCTTCACCCCGTGCAGAATCAATGTGCGCGGCTTGACGAACAACTCGGGCGTTTCCTCGATCGCTGCCTTGAGACGCGCGTGCCGTTCAGCCGTGCCCGCAACGAAGCGTTTCAACGCCGCCATGTGCCGGCGCTTGACCGCTGCCAATTCCGATTCAATATCGCCCACCAATTGCGTCAGGCGCTCGCGAGCGTCGGCGAAGTCTTTGGTGAACCGTTCGATCTCTGCTAATGATGATTTCATTTTGCACCCTTTCCGATCAATCGCGCGGCATCCTTACATGTCTCGGCTCGCAACGCATGTTCGCGCGCCAGCCGCACATTTTCCGCATGCTTCTTGTCATCGCCTGGGACGTAATTCAAGGCACTGAGAGCCGCCTCCGCGGCCAGCGTCCTGAATCTGGCGGCTTCGGCCAGTAATATGGATTCGTTTTTCACTTCGCCCCTTCGCGGGATAAAGCATCGCACGCGGGGTCCTCGACGGCTGCCCCGCGGCAAGCAGGGCCTTCTGGTTTAGGATTTACATCGAGGCTGTCTCCGCATGCGAAAATTTCAGCAGCGCCGGCGGGGTAACGCGCTCCGGCAGCACCTTGGGGCCGATGGGGAACCGGACTTGAAGAATCCGGAGAGCTTCCGACGCTGCTAAAAATAATTCCTTCGCTTACTTCGGACCTTCGCGGGAGACCCCATCCCTTCAGGTCCGCCGCGCACGTCGGGCAAATGCAATTCGTGACCGGCGACCAGGGCAGGAAACTGAACCGCGCAGTGTGCCGCGTGTGCCCGCACCAGGAACACACGATGATCTTCGTGTGCCGGAACCAGAACGCGCGCACGCGCGATCTCGCGAAGCCAAACCATTCGCGAAGGTGCAGCCAGGCAAAGACGATCCTGGCCAAAACATTTCCCGCGAAGAGGCGAAGGCGGCGAAGGGAAGTTTCACCGCGGAGACGCGGAGGCGCAGAGACTGCGCGATGCAACGCGAGCGCCTCCCAAATAATCCAGCCAAACAAGGCGCAGTAAAACCAGAGAATGATCTTCATCGTCCGCCTCCTTTCTTCTCCTTCAGCAATAAACTCCGGACAAAATTCTCTACAGATTCGGCCCGACTCAGCGTCCGTCTATAGAAAGACTCGGCATCGACGCGCAGAAACGCGGCCAGCATCAACATGACGTTTTCGGTGTCGGTCAGACACGCGGTGCAAATATCCGTGTCCAATGCCCAACTGCATCCTTCCAGGCAAGCGCGGTTTTCCGTGCATCCACATCTTCGGCATTTCCGCTTCGCCACCTTCGCCCCTTCGCGGGAAATCTTCATGCTCATCGCCCGCCTCCTTTCTCCAGTTGCCTGATCCGGCGTGCGATGATCGTGGCCTTGGTCTTCTGGCCTTGATAAACGCAAAGTTCGTGCGCCTTGCGCAGATCATTCAGGTCCGCCGCCGTCCAGTGCCACAAACGTGAGTGCGCATCATCCACGCTTGTATGAACCAGCCCGAGCACCTGCTGCGGAATTCCGTAATTGTCCGGCTTCGCCCCCTTCGCCCCTTCGCGGGAAATCTTCTTTGTGCTCATTGACCCTCCTGTTTTTGTTTCAGCTTCGTGGCGATGCCCACGATCTCCACGAAATGTTTCCAGCCAAACCGGTCGTTGCGTTTGTTGGCGAGCTGCGCGCCCCGCGCGAGGAACCGCGTGTATTTCCCGAGACCCATCTCCTTGCCGATCCATTTCACCAGCTCGGCCGCCTCGCCTCCCGGCGCCGGCAGCTTGTAAAAATCCGCGATCGCCGCCAGATCCTTCTCCTTCGGCGCATCCTCGAGCTGCAGCTCCCAGATGCCCCGCTTGCGAAGCTGCTTGAGCGACTGCGAGAATTCCCCGCGCTCCAGCTCATGCCGGAACACATTCGTGCCGCACAAAACCAGGCCGCACTGGCTGATCTCCTGCAACTGCCGCAACACGCTCAGGCACTTCACCAGCGAAGACTTCTGATAACTCACGAAACATTCATGAATCTCGTCGATCGCCAGCAGCTTCGATCCATCCAGATAATTGCCGACCCGTTCGCGAAGCTGCTCGAAACTGGTGCGCACGCTGATATGGCACGCCTCAGCGATCGCTTTCATCATCGCCTGCACGCCGGCGCTCGCGGGCATCAGCACGTAAACCGTGTTCCCGTGATTGTTCCGGCGCGCGACCTCCTTCAAACTCTCGGTCTTGCCGATCTGCGACTCGCCGTAAATCATCGCGATCGTTTGCATGATCAGCGCCTCGCGACACACCTTCTCGATCCGGCGGAACACGCTCGTCTCGATGAACGGCAGCCGGCGTGCCAGCGCCCGTTCCTCGGCCAGCTCCTTGAATCGCGCGATCCGTTCGCAGAGGGAGGTCAGGTCCACCAGCTCGCCCGTATCCGTGTTCCGGTATTTGCCGGTCCACACGCGATACATCGTCGTCGTGCTGATCTTCGTTTCGCGCGCCAGATCCTCCCAGCTCCATTCCATCTCCTTCGCGAACGCGAACAGCCAGCGCACCAGGTTGCGATGCTCCTCCGGATAATCGGCGGTCTTCACCGTGCAGGTGTCCCCGCTCACATTGATGACGCCGGCGCCGCCCTTTTCGATGACCGCAAGTTTTTGATCGTCCTCCATTTTGATTACTCTCAAATGTTGTCCAACAACGTTTCCTGATCCTCCGCTGGCGTCGCCTCCTCGCCGCGTTGATCAGGCTCCGGCAGACTCTCGAAAGCATCCGCCGCAATTTTGCGCGTCGAGATCGGCGCTTTGCCGGCGCCGAGCACTGCCGCGTTGTGCCGGGCGTTCTCTGTCTGTTCGGTCAGCAGCTTCGCTCCGCGCGCGCGCAGCGGCGCGAGCATTTCGCCCTCGATCTTTCGCGCCCGGCCGTAAGCGCGCTGCAACGCTTCCGGATCGAGCCGGCTCACGCGCCAGATGCGCGGGCACTCCGCCACGAACCCGCCTTTCGTGTTGAACACGAACAGCCGGTCCGGCAGGAACGGATTCAGCACCACCTGGTATTCGCCGCGGTCAACGCCGTGCGTGTCGAAGATCAATGGATCGGCCGACAACTCCTTGTCCTGAATTTCGGTCACGCCGTTGTAGATCGTCCGCGCGATGCCGATGTCCGGTCCGAGAATCATCGCGATCGCCAGAGGGCCGAGTTTCGTCAACTCCTTGCGGCCGCCGTCCCAGACTTCGGTCGGTGATTTGCGGCGGAAATATGGATGCCCATTGCGCTGCACTTGTACGATCTGTTTTCCCCACCCTTCCAGATCGTGCTCCACACGGCCGTTAATCCGCTGATAAATCTCCATGGCCAGCTCCTGGAACTGCATGAACTCCAGCAGATCGAATCGCAGCATCTTCGCGCGCTCGGGCGCTTCCTGCTCCAGCGCGGCCATCGCGCACAGCAACGCGTCATTGCGCTTCAACAAACCGTGCAGCGCCTCCGGCCGCGTCTCACGGTTCGGCCCGGTCTGGCCCGGCAGCAACCCCATTTCGTTGTGGACCAGATTGTGAAGCGATTCGTAAGCCGCCTTGAACCGGAAGTTGCCCTTGCCGCGCCCGGCGTAAATTCCCAGCGCGTCGCCGCCGCCATCCATTCCGCTGCGTGCCACCGTGATCTTCCCATCGCTGCAATCGTAAAGCACGCGCTCCAGGTCGTCGCGAATCGCCGCCGTGCCGTGCTCGACCACCAGCACCGTTCCACGTGGAGAATAACCGTGCTGCGCCAGCACGCTCGCCAGCAGGAAGCGCATCATCTCCTCCTTCAGGCCTTCCATTTTCCCGGTCGCGTCGTTTTCGGTCCGCACGCGCATGCCCCAGGCGAACTTGCAGGCGCTGAACAGATCGAACGCGCCAAACTCCAGCGGACGCCCGGTCTTCTTCGTGTCCAGGCAATTCACGAAATGGTCATGCCACAAATCGTCGAAGAGATAATGCGACCCCACCCACAGATCCGCGCGCGTGCCATACACCAGCGGCCGATGCGCCCCCGCCGCGCTGCGCCCGATGCGCGCCACCATTTTCTCGAAAGCGTTCGGCGAATGCCGCGACAGATTTGAGTAGGTCCAGCCCTGCGGCGCACCCGTGCCCGGATCAGCTTCCGGCCAGCGCAGATAACCCGGAATCTCGCGGACTGGTTTGCGCATGGTCGGATGAAAATGCGTCCGCCAGATCGCCAGCAACACGCGATGCGCCGCCTTGTCGCCGCCGCGCCGCTTGTTCTCCTCGCAAAGTGATTTCCAGAATTCCCGGAACGCCCGAGGCAGCGCGGCGTGGCACGCCGAACCAGTCAGTTTGATGCCCGCCTTCGCGTGATCCAGCAGCACCCGCCAGTCGCCGGATTTTCGATAAGCGAAATAAAGGGTATAAAACCGCTGTGCAGAGCCTCCGCGCACTCCCCGCAACCGCGCTGCATAGAACCTGCAGGTGGCACGCTTGTTGCCGGACGCGGCGATGGACTGCATCACCTTCAGCCGGCTGAGCACTTGGGCGCGGGCCGGCTCCGGCAGCGCGATGAACTCAGCCTGCGCGCTGGCCGGGATGGAAAACGCCGCCGGTGTTTCATGCGCGACACAAACGGGGTCCGTCGAAACCCCCGGACCCGAGGAAAGGTCCGAGCGCGCTCCGGAGTTCTCCTCCGGCAGCATGCCGGCGGCGAGAGGTTCTATTGGATCAGGATTCATTTGCATTTGGTTTTTCTGCCTCCTGATTGTTTGGCTACCCGAACAAAAGTCGTGATCTCCAGGCACGCATCGAAGAGCGCGTCCCGCGTCGCATCATCCACCAGGTGCAGTTCCTCGCGCGCCAGCCCGAGGTCATGCGCCAGCGTCAAAATGTGGTCGCGCGCCAGTTTCGCTTCGTGCGCGGCCTGCTTCTGCGCATCCACTTGGCCTGGCCGGTGATACTGCTGCTTCTTCGGCTGCCGCATCATTCGCAACTCACGGAAAAACGCCGTCACGGTCTTGCCATCAGCTACCTCGTGAACCGCCTGCAAAACGGTCTCGCGCTGCTCCCCGGAAAGCTCGCCATTCGTCAGCAAACAGCGGTCAGCCACCAAATATCCCACAGTGGGATATTTGACTTTGAGATCGCCGGCGAACTGCATATAACGCCCCAGGCAGGCCCGCGGGATGTCGCCGAACTCCCGCTTCTTCAGATCTTCGAATTCACCGTGGGGGGTCTCCTCCTTCAAAGCCAGAAGCTCCAGTCCCGTCAGCGCCCAATACGCGAGAATGTCTCCGCCTGCCCGCTGGCAACTGGCATGGTAAGTTTTGATCCGCTCAATGCGTTCAGCCGAAGCCGCGGTAATCAGCTCAGTGCTCATATGTCGATGATGGATGGGCACGCTACGTCATATCCCTGTTTGGGCCGCGATGAAGCGCAGCCCTCCAGCTTCTCAATCTGTTGCCGGGCGATGATCGCGGCCCGGATATGCCGGGCGGCGCAGGTGCGCTCACCGATCTCCAGGAATCGCCAGGCGCACTTAAAATGCTCGGCGCGGATACTTTCCAGCAGCGTCATGGATAGATCCGTTTCCCGCGCCTCCAGTCTGGACTTCGCCCCCTTCGCCACTTCGCGGGAAATGTGTTTCCGCCCGCGCTCATACGCGCGCGCCAGAACTGCCGCCGGAAGCCCGCCCCTCATCATGCCACCCTCGCATGGATGCGCCGCTTCAGCCTGAAGCCGTAGCGGATCATTTTCTTTCCCTGGCTGATGCTCATTTCCGCCGTCTCCTGGACCTCGTTCAAATTTTCGCGCAGCGCCCGATCTGTCAGGCAGAATCCGTTCTGGCCGCGCACGACGTCATCGCCGGCGGCCTCGGCCAGCATCCGGATCTGCCGCTCGCTCCAGCCCGTGATCGCCGAGAGCTTCGCCCGCGTCAGATGCCCGTGCGCCTCCAGCAGCCGCAGGAACCGTTGCACGTTCGGGTCCTCGCGCGACGCCTGAAACAACGGCAGCTCGATCACCTGCGGCGCGGTCATCGCAATGAATTCCTTTCGCCGAACAACACGATTCGTTCATGGTAGGGCGCGCACTCCGTTGCGCGCCGCGGCGGGCAGAGGATCTGGGGAACTTCGCTGACTTCGAATCTTCGCGGGAAACTCAGAAGCCGTTCCCTCAATCCGAACTGCACCAGCCGCCGGGCGACTTCCGGCCGCAGCACATTTTCCTCGACTGGCTCGATGTGCGCCGGCTCGGGCCAGAAGCCGTTCCATTTCCGGGCTACTGTTCCCCGCGAAGAAGCGAAGTTCGCGACGGGCTGAATTGCGCCTTCCTTCGCCGCCTTCGAGCCTTCGCGGGAAATCATAGTTTTCTCCTTTTCAAAAAACCGGCGGCGCTGGTCCGGGTAAGCTGCGCTGATCCGCCCGGACCGGGCCGCCAGTTGG
>DATMZQ010000014.1:0-5033 GCA_035573615.1 Burkholderiales bacterium
AGTTGGACGCCAGCTCCGTCAGCCGATTCACTCAGCAATTGAGCCTTGGCCTGTCCATCCTGTTGATTGCAGCCTACGCGCTCGGCATGCTGTTTTCGCTCAAGACGCACCGGGAGTTTTTTGCCAGCGCAAATGTTGAGACCGGCAGCGAGACGCCCTGGCCGATGGGTCTTGCGCTGACCACATTGGCTGGCATAACGGTCGTGGTAGCACTGGTCAGCGAAATCTTTGTGGAATCGGTGCAGGAGGCGGCATTGAAGCTCGGGATGACGCAGGCCTTCGTCGGCTTCATCGTCGTCGGCCTCGTCGGTGGTGCAGCGGAAATGGCTTCGGCAATCTCGGGGGCACGCAAGAACAGACTGGACTTGAGTGTCGGTATTGCACTGGGGAGCGCGTCCCAGATCGCGTTGTTTGTCGCGCCGGTGCTGGTGCTGTTAAGCTATTTCATCGGCCCCGCGCCAATGGATCTGCAATTCTGGCCGGGCGCGGTAGTGATGGTACTCATTGCGAGCATCACGGCAGCGCTGGTGACCAACAGCGGTCGATCTGCATGGTTCGTCGGTTTTCTGGTGTTGCTGGTGTATGTTATTTTTGCCATGACCCTTTACCTGTTGCCACCCAAGACACAATGACAACCTCCGCGCAAACGACTGACGATGCTGGTACGGCGCGCGTAGGCGTCCTGGATCCCATCCAACGCGTGTCCGAGGTGCTATTCGGATTGATCATGGTGCTCACGTTCACCGGTTCGCTAAGCGTGGCGGAGGCGGGGCGCGACGATGTGCGCGCGATGCTGATCGGTGCACTCGGCTGTAACACGGCCTGGGGCCTGATCGATGCCGTGCTGTACCTGATGGGCTGTCTCGCTGAAAAGGGCCGCAACCTGATTGCGTTTCGGGAAGTCCGCAAAGCTTCTGATACGCAGTACGCACAACACCTTATCGCAGAAGCGTTACCTCCTGTGGTGGCATCCGTGCTAAAGCCGCAGGAACTCGAGCTTATCCGCGAGCGGCTATCGCATTTGCCGGAACCGCCGCGTCACGCGCGCCTGAGCAAGGAGGAGTGGCTGGGCGCAATCGGCGTATTCCTGCTCGTGTTCCTTTCCACGTTTCCGCTCGTCATTCCGTTTATGGTCATGAGCAACGCGGCGCCTGCATTGCGCGTCTCCAATGCCATCGCTATCGTGCTGTTGTTCATTGCCGGTTATGCATACGGACGCATAACGGGCCGCCACCCATTGGTGATCGGTATTGCAATGGTCATTTTAGGACTGGCTCTGGTCAGCATGGCAATGGCACTCGGCGGCTGAAAAGATGCGTCGTTGCCAGGATGTCGTCAGGGGCCGACATCGACAGTGATTGACCTGAATCAACTACAATCGCACTCAGATGACATTTAATCAGTTTTTTTCCGAAATAGGTCACAACTAAAAGAGGGGAACGAATATGCGACGCATCTCAAAATTACTTCCTGCAATCGCGCTGGCGGCGCTCGTGGGCGGCATAGCATTCCCATCCGCGGCACAAGGTGTCGGACACCGCGAGGGCACCTGGGAATTTCAGTTGCCGCTGACTTATACCGAATCCTGGACCGCTAACGGAGATGGCGGCTCCAAGGCGGACGTCAACGCCGGATTCGGCTTGGGATTTGGCTTCGCCTACAACTTCAACGATCATTTGCAGCTTGGCGGTAGTTTCAACTGGAGCAGCCGCAGCTACGATGCCACCCTCGTGCAAACCAATGGCGTGCCTCGGCATGCCTCGGGCACGCTGGAGTCTTCCACCATAGCGCTGAACGGGGTTTACTTTCTGTTTGCCGGACCGCTGACACCCTACGCATCAGCCAGCATTGGCAGCACGTTCGTGGACTCCAATATCCCGAACGGACAATCGTCGACTGCATGCTGGTGGGATCCGTGGTGGGGATATATCTGCAACGATTACACCCCGACCAAGACCGAAACGGACGTCAGCTACAATGTGGGACTGGGCGTGCGTTGGGACATATCGCGCGTTATGGCGCTTCAGGGCGGCTATAACCGGATGTGGCTCGACTCCAGCCATTCAACGCCCGAATTCAACAACTGGACGCTGAGTTTCATTTTCCGCATGTGACCCCGTGGGACACTGTCACGGTGTCCCAATCCCTGCAAGATTAGAAGTCGGAAATCCGGTGCCCCAGTCGGGGCACCGGGCAGTTTGCTTAACCATAGGAGATGTGAAATGAAAGGTGTTTTATCAGTCGCCGCCCTGCTTCTGGCCGTTGCCGCAGCGCCATCGCTTCATGCCGAAAAGGCGGGCGTGGTCGTTGCTGACTCGGTGGAGGCCATCGTAACGGTGGTATCGGTGGATCGTGAAGCGCGCGTTGTGACTATCCGTGGTCCGGAAGGGCGCACGGCGATCATCAATGTGCCAAAAGAAGCGCAGAACCTCGATCAGGTCAAACCGGGCTCGAAATTCAAGGTGACGTACTTAAGTTCCGTTGCCCTTTCGTTGCGCAAGGGAACGGGCACTCCCAGCGCAAGCCACAATGAAAAAGTGCAGCTCGCCAAAAAAGGCGAGACCCCGGGCGGGACGGCGGTGCGCGTGCGCGAAATCAATGCCGTTGTCGAAGCCATGGATCCCGCCACGAGGGGCCTGACGTTGAAAGGACCGGAGGGCGGTACGGTTGAGCTCAAGGTGCGCGAAGACGTTAAAGCCTATAGCGAAGTCAAGGTAGGCGACACGATCACCGTGTCATACACCGAAGGCCTGGCACTGAAGATGCTGCCACCGCAGCAGTAACGGTTAGAAGTTGGTACGGATGCGCGCCAGCACGAGGGCGCGCAGTCCGGTTCCGCGGATCGTGTTTCAAGACGCTTTATCGTGTGCCAAACAGGATACTGTTCGCACGACTAAGCCATGATATTGACGCCACCATCCACGTACAGCGTCTCCCCGGACAAACGCCGCGCGTACGGGGTCGCAAGATAAGCGCAGGTGTAGCCGACATCCATGGTATCGACAAGCTCGCCGAGCGGCGAGCGCTGCGCGGCCTCATTGAGCAGCAACTCAAAATCCTTGAGACCGGAGGCGGCACGCGTCTTCAGCGGACCGGGCGAGATCGCATGCACGCGAATGCCCTTGCCACCAAGTTCGTAGGCAAGATAACGGCACGATGCTTCGAGCGCGGCTTTCACCGGTCCCATTACGTTGTAGTTGGCCACGACTTTGTTCGCGCCGTAATAGCTCATCGCAAACAATGTTCCACCGTTTTTCATCAGCGGCTCGGCGAGCCGCGCCATGCGCACGAAGGAATGGCAGGAGATATCCATCGCCTGCATGAAGCCGTTGGCGGAACAGTTGAGCAACCCGCCCTGGAGATCGGCTTTCGGCGCCCAGGCGATCGAGTGCACGACGATGTCGATCTCGCCCCATTCTCTCGAAATCCTCTCGAACACCGCTTCCAGCATACCCGGCGTGGCAACGTCGAGCGGCATGAAGATTTTCGCCTCCAGCTCTTTCGCAAGCGGCTCGACATAGGTCCTGGTCTTCTCGTTGACATACGTAATCGCGAGATCGGCGCCGAGTTCGCGAAACGCTTTGGCACAGCCGTAGGCAATTGAATCCTGGTTGGCGATGCCTACAACCAGCGCTTTGGCTCCTTTGAGAACGGGACGCGGGACTTCGAGTGTCATTTTCTCTCCTAAATATGCATCCGCTGTGGTGTTTGACATCGCGCGCCCCGGAACACGGCCGCGCAGCAATGTCAGGCAGTTACTTTCGATGCCGCGGCAGCCAACAGCGAGCGTGTGTGGCGCGCGATCATCAATTCTTCGTTGGTCGGAATGGCCCATGCCGAGACACGGCTCGCCTGCGTGCTGATGCGCGGCGCGCGCGTTGCATTGGCCTTGGCATCGAGTTCCACGCCGAGCCATGCTGCCTCACGACAAACGCGCTCGCGGATCGCCGGCGCGTGCTCGCCAATGCCGCCTGTGAACACCAGGACATCGATGCCGCCGAGCGCTGCTGCGAGAGAACCAAGTTCGCGGCCGATACGATAGACAAACAGATCGACCGCGAGCCTGGCGCGAGGTTGGTCGCTGCCCAGCAGCGTGCGCATGTCGCTGGAGATGCCCGAAACACCGAGCAGCCCGGACTGCTGGTAGATCAGTTTTTCGATGGCACGCGTGTCCATCTTCAATTCGTCCATCAGGTACAGCATGACGCCCGGATCGATCGAGCCGCAACGGGTGCCCATGGGCAGGCCATCCACGGCGGTGAATCCCATTGTGCTCGCCACGCTGCGACCTGCCTTGATCGCGCACATGCTGGCCCCGTTGCCCAGATGCGCAACGATGACGCATCCATTGTTCGCTTTTTCATCCAGATCCGGCAATGCGCTCGCAATGTACTCATAGGACAGGCCGTGAAAACCATAACGGCGGACGCCTCGGTCGGTAATGGACGCCGGCAACGCAAAGGCCTGCGCCAGCTCCGGTTGCGAGCGATGAAACGCAGTGTCGAAGCACGCGACCTGCGGCAACT
Organism: Burkholderiales bacterium; assembly: GCA_035573615.1. Taxonomy (GTDB): domain Bacteria; phylum Pseudomonadota; class Gammaproteobacteria; order Burkholderiales; family JACQAP01; genus JACQAP01. The sequence goes on from DATMZQ010000014.1 coordinate 4,527, forward strand.
GTGGCATGCGTTCGGCAACGACGCGGATCGGCGCCAGGTTGTGCGGCTGATGCAGCGGCGCGAGCGGGATGAAGTGCTCGAGCCGGGCGAGGACTTGCGCGCTGACCAATGTCGGTTGCGAATATTCGAGGCCGCCATGCACAACCCGGTGACCCACTGCAACGAGGTGGTGGTCTTCGCGATGTCCCCGCAGGAATTCAATCAGGTAGGTGATAGCACCGTCGTGACCCAGGCGCGTGCCCTTCTCCCACTTGCGCGCGCCAATGTTTGCACCAGCTGCGTCTTTGGCGGCAAAGACCGGGGCGGTGTAAAGGCCTTCAATCTGGCCACGCAGCAGCAGATCTGGCTGCGGATTGCGATCAGCGAACAGCGAAAATTTGATGCTCGACGAGCCGGCATTCAGTACGAGAATCGCGTCAGCCATATGCTCATCCCAGCGCGCTGGCAGCACTTTCGCGCTGGGCTTTCGCCGCGAGCGCGGCGACCGCGCAGGAGGCAAGCCGGGTC
>DATMZQ010000015.1:0-3180 GCA_035573615.1 Burkholderiales bacterium
GTGCCGGAGTAATCGTGAGCGCGTAATGGGTGAAGCCGTGGCGCACAGCGGCCAAGATACCTTCCGAAGTTGCTTGCGCCCCGAAGCGCCTGTGCACCACCCCAACCACATCCACCAAGTCCGCCATCTCCGGAAAGCTCCACAAGCCTCCCCAGATCCCGGGCGCCGGCCGTTTTTCCAGCAATACTTGTCCTTCACGCTGCAGAATCAACATCACGGTAGATTTTTCCGGCAATGTTTTTTTCGGCCGTGGGGCCGGCAACGTCGCGATGCGATTGTCGCGCTTCGCCACGCACACGCCGCTCAGCGGACAGCACTCACAGCGTGGCCGGCGGCGGATACAAACTTCGGCGCCGAGATCCATCAAGCCCTGCGTATAAGTTTCCACATCGTTTGATGGCAGCACGTCTTCTGCGTGCTTCCACATCCGCATACTGATTTCTTTATCCCCTGGGAATCCTGCAATGCCGAATACCCGGGCCAACACCCGCTTCACATTGCCGTCCAGAATCGGTTCACGTTTTCCGAAAGCAAACACGGCGATGGCGCCTGCGGTCGAACGCCCAATGCCCGGCAGTGCAACGATATCTGCAAAGTTGCCCGGAAAGACACCCGCGTGCCTTTGCACAATCAAGCGGGCCGCGCCATGCAGATTGCGTGCACGGGCGTAGTAACCCAGCCCGCTCCACAGCGCAAGGACATCGTCTTCAGGGGCCGCAGCCAGGCTGTCGAGCGTCGGAAAGTGCTCCAGGAAGCGGGCGTAATAGCGAATTACCGCGGCCACCTGTGTTTGTTGCAACATGATCTCTGACAGCCAGATCAGGTAAGGGTCGCGCGTGCGTTGCCAGGGAAGATCGTGACGACCTGAAGTGCGTTGCCACGTGATTACGCGCTCGGCGAACTGCTCCATTGCGATACCGGATACTGGACTTAGAAAAGTTTTTTGAGTTTTTCCTTCAGCTTGTCCTCGGGCTTTGCCGGAGGTGGCGCCGCATGGCCCGCGGCCGGCTCGCCGCCGTCTGAGGGTGATTCCCCAGGCTTGCGGAGCAGCTTGGATTTAAGCTGATCTTCGAGATTCTTCTTCATCTGTTCCTTCTTCTCGTTCAGTTTTTGCTTGGCTGAATCGCCCAATACTGAACCGACTTCAACTTTGTATTTGAGCGCCGTGAATGGACCCGATGCACGTACGGGAACGGTCAACCCCTGAAGCTCCGCCAATTCCTGGCCGCCCTGCCCCGCACTACTGGCCACAACCGAAGCCTTGACCAGATAGTTCAGGCTGCTGTCTGGAATGTTGATGTCGCCTTCGCCAGTGAGCCGCAGGAACGGCGATTTGGCGAGCAGATCACTGTTATGTGCGACGCCGTTCTTGATGATGAAGCTCGCAGTCAGTTCGGAAAAATCGGTCTTCCCGCCCGTTGCTGCGGCCTGGTCCGATTCCGACGTTCCACCAACCAGCAGGGCCTTGGCTTTGCGTAGCGACTGCGCAACATCAATTCCTTTGATTGCGCCATCTTTCAATTCGATCCGGGCGGTGCCGTTGAGCGCCTTCTTGAGTGCAGTAACAAGGGTGCCGGTGGTCGTCACATCGAGCGCAACGCTGCCGCGGCCGTCCAACAGATCGTGCTGGGTCGCATCGCGCAGTAACGGACCGATGGAGATTCCCGCCAACGTCTGCTTGATCACGATGCGGTTGGCATTCGCGTCGATGGATGCCATGCCCTTGACACTGCCTTGGTACAAATCAGCCGTCAGTGGCTCAAGGTCGAGACGGCCGTGCTTGGCCATAAGCTCAAGGCGAACATTCTGGGCTTTGATGTTCTGCGCAATTAGTTCACCAATGCGCACGCTGCCTTTTACATCCAGTTTCTTGATTGGAGAGAAGTCGATGGGCTGCTCGGGTTGCGGGCCGGCCGGGGTACCAGCTGTCTCGCCGGCTTTTTTGGCCGGCATAAACTGATCGACATTCAATTTGTCGATCGTGATATCAAAAGTACTGCGCATAGCTGCGAAATCTTCGACGGCAAGCTTGGCCTTGATGTTGCTATCCATGATTTTTAGCGCCACGTCAGCGTTGGCGCTGTGCTTTTGCAGATCAGCGCCTGCGCTGCCCGACAACTGGGCCGCAAGGCCCGTGCGACCCGCCGCTTGCCCGTTTACTTTTACTGAAAGCTCGGCCACGGAAAACAGCTGCCGTTCCAGTTCCGCGGTCAACAACCCTTCTACGCCGATTTTGAGATCGAGCTTCGGCTCGTTGGCCCTGACAGCCGCGCCAAGCGAAAAACGGGTCGGAATCCCGGGTGCGACACGCCCAGTTTTCAGGTCGAAATCCGAGATCTCATACGTCGCACCCGTCATCTGATCCTTCCATGTGAGATTCGCGCTGCTAATCGTTACCCCTTCGATCTCGAGCTTGACCGGCATTGGTGCCTTTGCGGGTTCCGCAGGCTTGCCGGATGCCTGGTTGCTCTTGCCGTCACTTTTCTTGTCGCCGCCGAGCAAGTCATCGAAGTTAGTCCGGCCATCCTTTTGCTTCACCAGATTGGCACGCAGCCCGGCGAGCCGCACCTCGTCGATGACGATCTGCCTGGACAGGAGCGGGATCAGCGCCAGGGAGATCCGCATGTCGTCAAGATTTGCAAAAACGGTTTCGCCTCTGACTTCTGACAAGCGGGTTTTGCCCAGGTGAATGCCCAGTTTCGGAAACAGCATGAGACGAATGTCGCCTTCAATGGTTAAAGTGCGTTGCGTCTTGTCCTTCACAAACGTGGCCGCCTGCGTCTTGTATTGATTCGGGTCGAATGTTGCGGCGATGAACGCCAGCGCAGCGGCCAGCGCAAGCACAACGGCGCCCGCCGCGATCAGGACCCACTTCAGAGCCTTCATGGAATCTATCCCGAGTTCAAATTTTAAGGACGCCGCATTATCGCGCCCGCAAGGCGGATGCCGCTACCGTTGTGCATCACCACTGCGGCAGTTTTCCTGTTTAGTCAGCGACCGGTTGGCTAACCACACCGGTTGCGCCAACTGAAAACTGGAGCGGGTGAAGGGGATCGAACCCTCGTCTAAAGCTTGGGAAGCTTTCGTTCTGCCATTGAACTACACCCGCACACGGCGAATTCTACGACAGGTTGCCTGAAATACGAGCGGTGGGCAGGCACACTTGCGTCTTACCACTGA
>DATMZQ010000016.1:0-2252 GCA_035573615.1 Burkholderiales bacterium
CGATCCCGACCGCCAAAAAACCGGATCCTCCCATTTGCCATTCCCCAAGGCCTCGAATGGCAAATGATAATCCGGGATTGGTTTAATGCCATGGACAATCGTAGGTGCAGTCGCGTTGCCGCGAAGCGATCTTTGTCGCAAAAATGTCAGCTTCCTTGGCAGCTATCAAAGCATCGGCATCCTCCAGCGGAAAGCTCCCAGCCTGGACGCTGCGCATCAGCGAGACGGAAAAAGCGAAATGACCGGTGCTGTTGGGGTCCTTGCCATACACCTGCCAAAAATGATCACGCAGTTTTTGCTGCTCTTCCACCACGGTAATCTTGCCCGTATCGCGCTCTGCCCTTAACTGCATCCGATACGCCTCGAATTGCTGATCGGTGGTAAGACGAGGAGTGTGCGCACATGCGCCCATTGCCAGTGCAAGGCACAGCAGAAATATGTTTTTCATGATTGCTCCTTTGTGAAAAATCGATTGCAGATTGCCTAAACTTGACAGCACCTAAAATCTTTATCGCCGCGCACCCTCCGTAGCAATTACCCCGTCGTCATCGGCAAATCTCGCCTTCGGCACACCATGGCGCCGCAACAGGCTGAACACGACGGGTACAAAGAACAGCGTGGCAACCGTTGCCAGAATCAGGCCGCCAATAACGGCTCGGCCCAGCGGCGCGTTTTGCTCGCCGCCTTCGCCGAGTCCGCTTGCCATCGGCGCCATTCCGATCACCATGGCCGCCGCGGTCATCAGCACGGGACGCAGCCGCGTGGCTCCGGCCTCCAGCGCGGCATCGATCGGGCTCATTCCGTTTCGTAGTTGCTCGTTGGCGAACGACACCATCAAGATGCTGTTTGCAGTGGCGACACCCACACTCATGATCGCGCCCATGAGGGACGGCACGCTGAAACTGGTGCCGGTCAGGAACAGCATCCAGATGATTCCGCAGAAAGCGCCGGGCAGCGCCGTGATGATGATGAATGGATCGGTCCAGGACTGAAAATTGATGACCATGATGAAATACACCAGCAATACGGCGGCAATCAGTCCGATGCCCATGCGCGTGAAAGCGTCGTACATGCTTTCCGCCTGGCCGGCGATTTCGATGCGCGTGTTGTTCTTCTGTTCGCGGGCTTTGGGGATGAATTCGTTCACCACCTTGCGGACATCGGACGCCACCGCGCCGAGATCCCTGCCCTGCACGTTGGCATACACGTCGAACGCGAGTTCGGTGTTGACGTGATTGATAATCGCGGGCAGTTCCACATGTCTGACGGTCGCGACGTTGCCCAATGTCTGCGTTGGCGACTGGCCTTTGCCGGACAGCGGGATGTTCAGCACGGCTTCGACCGAATTGAGTGCCGTCTCGTGCGGTTGAACCACGACCACCTGATAGGGCCGCCCGGTCTTCGGGTCGTTCCAGTAGTTTGGCGTTACGACAACGCTCGACGAAGACGCGATCAGGAAGTTTTCCGCGATCTCGCGTTGCGTGACGCCGAGTTGCGCGGCGCGCGTGCGGTCCACTTCGACGCGCAACGCCGGTTGGTTCATGATCTGATGCACATGCACGTCAACGGCACCGGCGATGCGCTTCATGCGTGCTTCGATCTGTTTTGCCAGCTGGAAATTCTTGTAATCGCCGCCGATGATCTTGACGTCGATCGGCGCTGGAAGGCCGAAATTCAGGATCTGGTTCATCATATCGCCAGGCTGGAAATAGAACGTGCATTCCGGAAATTTCTCGGGAAGCACCTGTCGCAGGCGCCGCAGGTATTCCCTGGTCGCGACCTTGTGCTCGGGTTTGAGCGAAACCAGGATTTCACCGTCGCCTGAAGACAACGTGACGTTGTCGCTGTACGCAAGGTTGGTCGACGGCGGGATGCCGATGTTGTCGATGACGACATCCAGGTCCTTGGCTTCGATGGTGCGGCGGATCTCGTCTTCTACCTTCGAGAAGAGCACGCCGGTATCCTCGATGCGCGTGCCCGCCGGGGCATTGACGTGCAGGCGGATCTGACCGGCGTCGACCACCGGAAAGAATTCCCAGCCGATGAACATCACGGCGCCGGCGGAGCCGATCACCAAAACGATGAACAGCGCGAATACGGTAAGCCGGCTTACCAGGGCCCAGCGCAGCGCGGAAAGATAGCGATTGCGCAGGCGCTCGTAATTGGTTTCGACAAAGGTATGCAGCCGTGCCATCGCGCTGCGGCCGTCGCCGTGTTCATCCTCCAGCAACAGATAGCGGGACATCACCGGC
>DATMZQ010000017.1:0-5504 GCA_035573615.1 Burkholderiales bacterium
GCCAGTGGCATGATCAAACGAGCGCCAATCAGTCTTGCAATGATTTATCTCGCGATCGGCTGGTTATTCGGTCGATCCGGCTGGGTTGTGCTCGATCCGGGGCAACACGCCAAGCTGCTGGAGACGCTCGCAGAGATCGCAGTGATCGTGTCTTTGTTTTCTGCCGGCCTGAAGCTGCGCGTGCGCTTGCGCTCTCCCATCTGGCGGCTGCCGATTGCGCTCGCAACGGTTTCCATGGCAATTGCCATCGGCATGATGACATTCTATGGGGTGGCAGCGCTTGCGCTGCCGATCGGAGTGGCGGTCTTGCTTGGGTCGATCCTCGCACCAACTGACCCTGTGCTGGCGGCCGATGTCCAGGTGTCCGACCCCGGCGACACCGATGCGCTGCGTTTTGCATTAACCGGTGAGGCTGGCTTCAACGATGGCAGCGCCTTTCCGTTTGTCATCATCGGACTGGGCCTCATCGGACTGCACGATTTTTATCCTCGTGATTGGCACTGGTGGACGTTCGACGTGGTGTGGCCCGTCGCGGGCGGATTGGTGCTGGGCGCGCTGCTGGGATGGGCGATTGGGCGGCTGGTTGTCTATTTGCGCCGACGTCATCTCGAAGCCGTCGGCTACGACGATTTCCTGGCACTCGGACTCATTGCCAGCTCGTATGGCCTTGCCATCGCATTGCACGCGAATGGATTTCTGGCCGTGTTTGCAACCGGACTCGCGCTTCGCACCGTGGAGCGCGAGCTCACCGGGAAAGAAGTGCCCTCGGACATGAGCCAGATTGTCGGCACGGATGAAGAGATCGCGAGCGATGACGAACATGCGCCCGCCTATCTGGCCGCCGCGGTGTTGAGTTCAAATGAGCAGCTGGAGCGCATCGGCCAGCTCACTTTGGTCGTGATCACCGGGGCATTGCTTAGCCAAACCGGAATTTCACTGCCCGCCATCGCAACCGCGCTGTTTTTATTCCTGATCGTGCGGCCGCTATCGGTAGGACCGTTTGCAATGATGGCGGGCATGACCCTGCGCCAGGCAACCATGGTTTCATGGTTCGGCATCCGTGGCGTCGGCTCGCTCTACTATCTTTTTCACGTCATGAATCGTGGCCTTCCGGCGGACGACGCTGCGTGGATGATGCACACGGTGTTGTGCATCATCGCTGCGTCCGTGGTCCTGCACGGGATCTCGGTTACTCCACTGATGCGGCGCTACGCGAATGATGCAGCCCCGGAAAACAGCTCTTGTAATAAAGTAAGCCAAAAGCAGCCCCTTTGACCTTCGAGCCTTTCTGCGCACGCCGCCAGTTGCTGGAACATTGCTCGCAACCGCGTTGCCAAACAGGCAAGGCAGAGCGAATCAGACCGCCTTGATGGAAAGCAGTGGGCGAAGGCACGGCAACCAACATTCTGGAGACATCATGGCAGGCAATAGCACGCTGGACCCGGATAATTTTCCGGTCAATAGATCCGCCAGGAAGCAAAAAGGACATGACACGCGCTCGCTCGGACCGAGCGACAGTTCGGATAGTGGTTCGGACATGGCCGGTCCGGGACTCATTGACGATGACGCCATCAATCTCGATCGCGGTACGAACGAAGACACCGAAGCCGGAAGAGACGACGTCGCCGACGCAGGAGCCAGCATCGGCGACTTGCAGATGGACGACAACAGCGACCGTTACGGTACGGGAGAGCACCTGACTGCAGGCAAGGATCCGGCAGTAAAGGTCGACGGCGACATTGACACGGACCGTATCGTCGGAGCAGAGGAAGCCGGGCTCGGTGGCGGTCTGGACCAGGCAGAGGAGGCGCAGCTTGGTGTCACAGACGAAGAGCTGGAAGCAAAACGAGCACGCAGTAAAGTCAGGCAGCGAGAACGCTAGGGAGCCAATAGCGCTTGTTGTGATGAAAGTACGGCCATAACAGCAACACTGTACCGGTAACAAAATGCTTCCACGAGCATGAACGTGGAACCTGCAAGACCAGCTGGTGTCAATCGCCCTCGTTTGAAGGGGACGGATCGGAGTGCTCCGATTTCCTGATTTCCCGAGGGCACAACAAGACGCGCATGTACGGAGGAGAACAATGAACGCATCGTTGACAGAAAAAGATTTTGAAGTGATCAGGGGCGCGAGCAATATAGCCAACGCCATCCGTAACAAGCTGGTGAAGCGAGGTCGGCGCCAGGAAGAAATCGCACTGGAGTGGCTTCCCGACCCGCGCTTCGCGTCCATCCCGGAAGCGCCGGAGCTTAAAGCCGAAGTCGCGGAAACCGGATGCGTCCAGCAAATGTTTTCACGCGAGGAGCTGGAAGTATCGAGCCAGCAACTGGACCGGGATTCCGTTGTTGCCAAAATAGATCTGGTCGTTGAAGCTTTGCAGGCGGGCCTGCCCTGACTGCTGCGCGATCGCGGCGTTGCGTAATAGCGTTAATCACCATGGCGCAACGTTGGTAGCTCCGTTCCAAACGGCATCCCATGGACCCGTCCCCTGGCTGTCCCGGGGTTCCGCGTTCGCGATCCCCGGCGGGGCCGCAACCAAACTGCTTTGTTGTGATGGTCGCGAATACTATTACGGACAACGTCATTGACGGATTTGCCTCCATTGCGCAGCAGCCTATGGCGCAGTCCTCAGTATGTCGGCCGTGTGGCGTTACTGGCCACGGTGTATTTCGTTGTCGCCAAGGCGGCGCTGTTGTTGGCGATTCCGCCCGGTTATGCAACTGCCGTGTGGCCGCCGTCCGGCATTGCGCTCGCCGCCGTGTTGCTGGCCGGTGCACGCATCTGGCCTGGTGTCTGGCTGGGGGCGGCACTGACCAATCTGACCATCCAGGGCTCGCCTCTGCTTGCGGTACTGATCGGCACGGGCAACACGCTGGAGGCCGTGGTTGCCGCAGCGCTGGTGCGCCGCTACATCAACGCTCACGGCGAATTCGAAAGCGGCGAAGCAGCAGTGATGTTTGCTGCGATGAGCGCGCTCAGCGCGCTCATCGCAGCAACTATCGGCACGGTCTCCCTGACGCTCGCGGGCACTCTCAACAGCTCGGGGTTCGGCGCGAGCGCCTGGATCTGGTTCGAAGGCGATTTCACCGGCATGATTATCGTAGCGCCGCTCATTCTAAGTTGGCGCCTGCGTCCCTTGCCGACCTGGAACACCAACAAGTCGCTGGAAGGCGCCGTGTTGGCCATTTCCATGGTTTCCGTAACCGTATTCATCTTCAGAAACCTGGTGTCCGCCGGCGTGCTTCCGCTGGTTTTTATCACCTTGCCTTTTGTTCTGTGGGCAGCCATCCGATTCGAGCAGCGCGTCGTTGCGGCGGCAATCGCTGCGATGAGCGCGATTTCGGTCTGGTATATGTTGCAGGCAGAGGGACAGTTTGGTCCCGGCTTTGCGAAAGTGAGCAGCTTCTTTTTGCTGTCGTATACCAGCACGCTGATGATGACCGGTCTCGTCATGAGCGCAATCATTGGGCAGCGCAAGCGTGCGGAATTGGCAGTCCGGCAGCGCGTCGACGAACTTCAGGCCAGCGAACGCCACATCAACGAGTTTCTCGCGATGTTATCCCATGAGCTGCGCAATCCGCTGGCGCCGATGGTCAATGCGCTGGCGCTGATACGTAAGGTTCCAGCAACTGAACATTCGCCGTTGCTGGGAATCATCGAGCGCCAAGTCGCTCATCTTTCGCATATCGTGGATGATTTGCTCGATGTCAGCCGCATTACGCGCGGGAAGATATTGCTGCAGAAAGCGCTCGTCGATCTGAAAGACATCGTGTTGCGCGCAGTCGAAGCGTCGCGTCCGCTGATTGCGGCGCACGGCCACGCGGTGGAATCCCACTTGCCTGATGAGCAATTGCTTGTCGATGTCGATGCGACTCGCATTTCGCAGGTTGTACTCAATCTGATCAATAACGCCGTCAAATACACGCCCGCTGGCGGGTCAATCGCGATTTCGGTTAGTCGGGAATCCGGCTACGCTCTGTTAAAAGTGCGGGATTCGGGTATCGGCATCGGGCCGGAATTGATCCCGAAGGTGTTTGACTTGTTCATGCAGGGAGATCGTGCCCTCGACCGCAGTGAGGGCGGGCTGGGAATCGGCCTGACAATTGCCCGGCGAATTGTCGAGATGCACGGTGGTTCCATTGATGTGTCGAGTGGCGGTCCTGGCAATGGCAGCGAATTTTCGGTTCGGATTCCGCTTGCGCAAGCGTCCGCATCGGCCGTGCCAGTAGCCTCCCGCGATAGCGGCGCAGCGCCGCGTGCTGTGCGCCGCCGGCTGCTTATCGTCGATGATCACCGTGAAAACGCGGACACGTTGGCAACGCTGCTGGCTTCCCTGGGCCACGAAGTCTTTACTGCTTACGACGGTCGAAAAGCGATCGAGTTGGCGCAGCAACTCCATCCCGATGCCGTACTGCTGGATATCGGGCTGCCCGGCATGAACGGCTACGAAGTCGCCCGTGCACTCAGGAATTCCCAAGGCATGCGGATGTTCCTGATCGCGGTGTCTGGATATGGTCAGGACGAAGATCGCCGGCGCAGTCGGGAGGCTGGATTCAATTATCATTTGGTGAAACCCGTAGATCCAGCGCGACTTGGCGATATCATCGATTCTCTGGGCGCAGATCAGATTGCGGAAAATAATTGACCCGGCATGCATCAAACAAGAACGGTCCGCGTTGAATTTCCAACTCTAAACATCCAAAGGAGTTCAGATGAAACTGAATCGTCGTGCATTTCGTGTTCGCGCTGGTATGAGCAAGGGCCTGCAAACGGAAGTGCCGCTGCCGACCCGGCTGGTTTCCAACGAGGAATTTCCACCATTGCCGCAAACGCCAGCGCAGCGCGAAGTGGAACAACGCATCCTGTCCGCGGCAGGTCGTCTCGCTCCTCGCTTGGGGCTCACCCGCCGGGAATTCCTGCGTACCAGCGGCGGGATGGCGATAGCATTCCTGGCGATGAATTCCGTGTTCGGGCGTTTCTTTGAAGTATCCGAAGCAGAAGCCGCAGAACCGGCGGCGAGAAACATAGCGGCGGGTGCCGGCAATCCCCCCTTCATTTTCGACGTGCAACTCCACTATGTCGGCGCCAGCTACGACCCCGCCAATGCAGAAGCTGGGCGCAAGGGCGCAGTCAGCAAGGGCGCGTTGCGCAACCTGCGCACCAGCGCCAAAAAGATGAACCCGGCGCTGGCGGCCGACAGCGGTTCCATGGCGGATTTGTCGTGGCAGAACTTCGTCAAGGAAGTATTCTTTGACAGCGAGACGTCGATCGGGTTGATCTCCACGCCCCCAGGGCCTTATCCGCAGGAAGCCGTGGTTCCGCCCAGGGAAATGACGCATATCCGCGATGAGATCAACCGTGTCACACAATCGCGTCGCATGCTTGCCCACGGCCTCGTCACGCCGCAGCTTGGCCGGGCCGACCTGGATTTCATGCAGATGCAGGCCGAAACATTAAAGGTAGATGCGTGGAAGGCTTACACCGGCTCCTGTCCGAAGGGATT
>DATMZQ010000018.1:0-6658 GCA_035573615.1 Burkholderiales bacterium
CCCATTTTTCGCAGCCCCGACTGCTCATCGTCTCCAATCACCAATCCTTTCTGGACGGATTGATACTGGGCGCGTTTCTGCCGGTCGAACCGGTGTTCGTCGTGCATACCGAGATAACGCGCAACTGGTTTTTTCGCCAGATGCTGCGGCTAAGCGATTATCTTGCGGTGGATCCCACCAACCCGATGGCAATGAAAAGGGTGGTTCGGCTGATCGAGTCGGGACGCCCGGTCGTGATTTTCCCGGAAGGCCGCATCACGCTTACCGGAAGTCTCATGAAGGTGTACGACGGTCCCGCGTTCGTGGCTGCCAGGACCAAGGCAGTCATAATACCGGTGCGACTGGATGGCGCGGAGCGTTCCTTTTTCAGCCGCTTGTCTGGCAGTAACCCGCGCGTATTGCTGCCTGCGATTACCGTATCGATTCAACCGCCCGCCTCGATCACAGTTCCCAACGAAGGTAACGGCCGCGCAAGGCGAAGAAAAGCGGGTGAAAGCATGCGCAAGATCATGCAGGAAATGATCTTCCGTTCGCACCCGGTACAGACGTTGTACACGGCACTGCTGGACGCGATCCGTATTTATGGCCGCGGCAGGAAGATGGTCGAAGACATGCGGCAGACCGAGTATTCGTACAACGCTTTGCTGAAAATGACACTGGTGCTCGGATTGCTGGTGCGCCGTCTCAGTGTTCGAAATGAAACGGTCGGCGTGCTGATGCCGAATCTCGCTGCGACACTTTGCATGGTAGTCGGCATGACAGCATTTCGACGCGTGCCAGCCATGCTGAATTACACATCCGGAACAGACGGAATGCAGAGTGCGTGCGTTGCGGCGCGTATCTCAACAATTGTGACTTCGCGCAAATTTCTCGACACAGCCAGGCTCCAGGGACAAGTGGATGCGTTGCGCAACGTGAAGATCGTCTATCTCGAAGACTTGCAGCCCGGCGTCACCGTTGCGGTGAAGCTCTGGGCACTGTTGCATCTGTTTCTTCCCAGATTGCTAGGGAGGAATCTGGATCCCCAATCCCCGGCGGTTGTCCTGTTTACCTCGGGGTCCGAAGGAAGGCCCAAGGGCGTGGTCCTGTCGCACTCTGCCATTCTTTCGAATATTGCGCAGGTCCGTGCCATCACCGATTTTTCGGTGGAGGACAGGATCTTCAACGCGCTGCCGATCTTCCACTCCTTCGGCCTGGTCGCCGGTGGCTTGTTGCCCATCCTGACCGGAATTAAGCTGTTTCTTTATCCTTCTCCGTTGCACTATCGCCTGATCCCGGAAGTTATCTACGACCGAAGCTGCACGATCCTGTTTGGCACCAGCACCTTCCTGAGCAACTACGCAAAATTTGCCCATCCCTATGATTTTTACCGCGTGCGGTACGTCGTTGCAGGCGCTGAAAAGCTGTCGCAGGCGGTACGCGAGATCTGGTACGAAAAGTTTGGTGTGAGGATTTTCGAAGGTTATGGCATTACCGAGACTTCGCCAGTCGTATCGGTCAATTCTCCGATGGCGACGCGAATCGGCAGTGTCGGCCAACTCCTGCCGGGAATGGAAGCCCGGCTGATGCCGGTTGAAGGCATCGAACGCGGTGGCGTTTTGCACGTGCGTGGTCCGAACATGATGCTGGGTTATCTGTATTACGAAAATCCAGGGGTGCTGGTGCCACCACGCTCGGAAGTTGGCGCGGGCTGGCACGATACCGGTGACGTGGTCAATATCGATGAAGAGGGCTTTGTGCATATCCTCGGCCGGATGAAACGCTTCGCAAAGATTGCCGGGGAAATGGTTTCACTCGAGGTTGTAGAAAAAATCGCCGTGGCAGCGTCTCCGAACTTTCAGCATGCTGCCTCATCGCGGCCGGACGAACGCCGCGGGGAAGCGATCATCCTGTTCAGCACTGATCCCGCGCTCATACGTGAACGTTTGCAGGAAGCTGCGCAGCAGGCCGGTTCATCGGAGCTTGCCATTCCAAAAACCATAGTGCATTTGCCGCAAATTCCGTTATTGGGTACGGGCAAAGTGGACTATGTGAAACTCAAGGAAATGCCGGCCGTGCCCTCTCCAGCGCTGGCCACAGCGTAGTACGGCAATGAAGTTGAGGAGCCCTTCGCCGTGACCGAATCCCCGCCGGACTTTTCGAGTTTGTTGCAGTGTTTGGCGGACAGACTGCCGGCACTACGTCTTGCTCTTCTGAAGCATGCGGCCAATGACCTGGCACTGCTAAGGCTGGCGGCTGGCGACGTGTTATTGCGCAAGGGCGAAAAGGCGGAGTTTCTGTACGTGGTTGTTAATGGGTTGCTACGTGCCACGACCATCCAAGAGGATGGACGAGAGTTGATCTTGTCGGAATTCGGTCCCGGTGAAATGGCCGGTGAAATGGCGATCCTTGCCGGCGGCGGTATTTATAGCGCAACGGTATCGGCTCCTGAGGGGGCAGCCGTAGTGCAAGTCCCGCGCGCTGTTTTCGAACGTCTCGCCACCTTGGAACCGGCGGCCATCCGCGAGATGGCCGGAGGAATACGACGTCGGCTGGCTCGAGATCAGCTCGCAATCGGTCTACCGCGGCTGTTCGGCCCGCTCGATGAAACCATGCTGAAGTTTGTCGAGGAGCGTGTGGAGTGGGTCCGGCTCCACGCCGGGGAGACGCTTTTTTCCGCAGGGGACAAGGGCGAGGAGCTCTACTTCGTGCTTGGGGGACGCTTGCGCGCGGTGGCTCCAGGCGGGCGAACACTTAGCGAAATGACGCGCGGTGAAAGCATCGGCGAGATCGCGCTGCTTACGGGTGATGCGCGCACCGCGACCGTGATCGCCGTCAGGGATAGTGACCTGGTACGTGTGTCCAGACGTGCGTTTGACGAAATCATCGATAAGTATCCCAAAGTAATGCAGACGATCGCCCGCATCGTGATCGAGCGCCTGCGCCAGAAAGAAACCCTCAGTGCTGCGACAAAATCCGGCAAGTGCATCGCCGTGCTGTGGGCCGCGGAACTTGATCCGAATGTGCGATTCACCGAACGGTTGGTGGCAGCGCTGACTCGCGTCGGTCCCACGCTGCATCTCTCGGCGCCCCGCGTGGACAAGCTGCTTAACCGTTCCGGAATCGCTGTCGCAGGTGAGGACGATGCCGCCGGCCTTCGTCTAACGGCTTGGCTGGACGAGCAGGAGTCGCATCACCAATTTCTTGTTTATGAAACGGATGGCAACGATACGCCCTGGACGCGCCGGTGCCTGCGCCAGGCCGATGAAATTTTGTTAGTGGGCAAAGGGAGTTCAGACCCGTCCCCCGGTGAATTGGAACGGTTGGTCCTTGGTGCGCGGGACAAAATTTCAAGAGCCAAGCAAAGCTTGGTGCTGCTGCATCCCGACGGGCAACGCTTGCCATCGGGAACGTCGCGCTGGTTCGTTGGGCGCAATATCACCCGGCATTTCCATATACGACTCGACTCCGAACAGGATTTTCAGCGTGTGGCGCGATGCCTGGGAGAAGTAGCGATCGGACTGGTGCTGGGTGGCGGAGGCGCTCGTGGCCTTGCCCATATTGGTGTGGTACGTGCCCTTCGTGAAGCGGGAGTGCCGATCGACATGGTCGGCGGCACCAGCATGGGGGCGGTCATGGCTTCGCTGGTGGCAATGGGACAGACCAAGGATCAAATGCTGGAAACAAATCGCGAAGCATGGCTTCGTAAAAAACCGCACAAGGAATATTCGTTACCGTTCATTTCCCTTATCCGCAGCCGCCGGCTCGATAGCATGGCCCGGCACATCTGGGGTGAAGTGGAGATGGAAGATTTATGGCTGGGTTTTTTCTGTATTTCGTGCAATCTCTCTACCAGTGCGACGGTAATCCACGAGCGCGGACTTTTGTGGAAAGCGATTCGCGCCAGCGCTTCTTTGCCGGGAGTGTTTGTTCCGGTCCTGAGTGATGGCGATATTCTGGTGGATGGCGGGCTGGTCAATAATCTTCCGGGCGACGTAATGCGTGAGCGTTCCTGCCGCACCGTGGTGGTGGTCGATGTTGGGTCGGAGCAGAAGTTCACTTTTGGTTTCCCGGAATTCCCGTCACCCTGGCGACTGCTGGGGAGCCGCATTCTGCCGTTCGCGCAGCGTATCGAAGTGCCGCACATTATCGACGTCCTGATCCGCACCACGGATGTCAGCAGCAGCCAGAAAACCCGCGACGTCAAGAAAACTGCCGATCTCTGTCTGCGCCCGCCGATAGACCGATACGGTGTCCTGCAATTTGAATTGCTCGATGAAATTGCGGAGGTCGGTTATCACTACACGAAGCAAACATTGGAAGAACTGCGAGCCCGGAACAGTCTGCCGGTAATATTCCCGTCAATCTGATCCCCTGCTATTGCTGGTGGGATCGCGTTGCCTGCACAAAAAAAGCCCGCCAATCGGCGGGCAAATTCCACGGGAGAATAGGGACGAGCTATTTCAGGCTGGCAGAGGCTAGGTTGAGCTGGCTGGGCGAAGTCGCCGGCGCGCAAAAAATTTTGTCATCAACCAGCACGCAAGTCGTTTTGCCGTGCATGGTGAAGCTCACGCCGTTCTGACTGTTTTGCGCGACCGTGCGAACGGCTTCTTCCGCGAGGACCACCGCGCTGGACAGGGCGGCGGCGATCACCAAAGTCGTCAGGATGTTGCTCATGGTCTGGGTGCTCCAAGGGCGTTAGTCACGGACACCACTGTACGAATCCCCAAATCGTTCCGAATTGAATTAATACGCAATCCGGATGTGAGAAATTCACGTTGATCGATGGCGGCCGTTGGCTGCATATAGACCGATCCGCGTCTTGTTCGCCGTTGGGATCGGCAGAAATCCGATGGATTCACACGAAACTTGCCTCGGAGCCCGGGTGTTAATTTTTCACACTCGGGATATGCATTTCGCACGGGTGCTGCTCTGGACCATTGGGTATTCTGGCCTCACGTAATCCGCGATACCCACAGGAGACCAACATGAACCGCAAATTGATCGCAACCGCCCTGTTATTTCTAGTATCGACTGCGGCAGTTGCAGCGCGAGTAGAGTCGGACGAGGCTCAGACCTACGGTACGAAGGCCAATTCGCCGCGCAAGATAATCGGTGCCGTATCGAGTCCCGAAAGCGGGCGGTGCGACTTTGGTGAACCAACATCCTCTCAATCCGGCCGAGAAACGATCGGCCGGGCCGTGTGTAACCAGACCTAGAAAGCATTACAGCGTTTTTGCAGCCCGGAACCGCACGCGGCACGGGTCCATCCGGCGCAATAAATAGGCAGCGAAAGGCTGATCCCGGTAATCCTGCTCAGGACCTGTCCAGCAAGCCGGGGTCACTTCATATTCATGCGCTGCGCATATTCTTTGCAGAATCGTATGCCGACTGCATTTCGTATATGCACATCAGGCACCAAATAACGATAAGCCGCGGGCTGTTTCAGCAAAGTGATGTGCCCTCCTCAACGCGTGAATTTGACACAGCCATCGCGCGTACCAGTTCCGCGAAAGATTGTCAGTCCTGTCATAGAGTACGGCGCACAGGAACTGACTAAGGAAGGTAACATCATGAATACGACGGTGACCAAAATGCTTATTGCGGCCGCGCTCTTGAGTCTGGTGGTAATCGCATGTGACATGCCCAAGAGCGCCAAAATGAACGGTGGGCACTCTGTAGAATTTGTGGAAAGCAAAAGCAACATGCGCTGCGTTTTGATAGATGGCCAGGAGTTTTGCTCGTCCTCGCGGATGCGGGAACCGATTGAAAAATCGCCTATTGCTGTGCTTTAGGGATTCACGCCGGTTTTCGTCCCGCCTCGTTAGCCTTGTGGTCGTGCGACGATAACCCGGCTTCCTTGTAAGAGCGGCCCGTTAAGAGCACACTTTTTGATGTACCGGCTGCAGCACAAGGGGAACAGTCCATGAGAGAAGTATTGCGCGAGAGCGCTCCACTCTGGAGTTTGTCAGGGGAGCATATCAAGGCGCTTTCCGAGCGGGGAACGGTCAAGGCCTACCCGAAGAACACCGTCATCGTAAACGAAGGTGATCGCAGCGATACGCTATTCATCATCCTGTCCGGCAAGGTCAAGGCCTATCTTGCCGATGAAGAGGGCAAGGAGGTTCTCTTAAGCACCCAGGGGCCGGGCGAATACTTCGGCGAAATGATCCTCGATCAGGGGCCGCGCTCTGCCTCGGTAATGACCTTGGAGCCTTGCAAGTTCTCTGTCGTTACGACAGACCAATTCAAGAAATTCCTTACAGAGCATCCGGACGCGGGCCCCGAACTGGTCATGAGCCTGATCCACCGCGTACGCGAGCTCACCAAAGCCGTCGGAAATCTGGCGCTGCTGGATGTGTATGGCCGCGTAGCTCATTTGTTGCTCGAATTGGCAACGGAGGAGAACGGCGAAATGGTGATCAGCGAGCGTCTGACGCAACAGGATATGGCCAGCCGCGTAGGGTGCTCGCGCGAAATGATCAGCCGCATCCTGAAGGATCTCCGCACCGGGGGTTATGTCCGTATGGATGGTGAGCGGATCATCATCGCCAAAAGTCCCCCGCGCGCGTGGTAGCGGGAATGTCCGAAGCGTTCGCTATCCGAGGCGCCATTTCCGGCAAGTAATTTGCGATATGAATTTTCACGCCACGCGGCGTGAATTTTCACGGGACTCTGC
>DATMZQ010000019.1:0-2720 GCA_035573615.1 Burkholderiales bacterium
CAGGACCCGGCAGGCCTTCCTGGTTGAAGAATGTTTATGCGAATTTGCGTTCGCAGCGTTGCCATGCTGCTGGCGGCGGCTGCCATGATCACTGCTGCGGCGAGCGCACTTGCACAGGAAACCTCCGGCAAAGTATTCGAACTCGAACCTGAATATGTGTACGGTCGGGATCGCCGGCCGCAAATCGGCTATCGCAAGCCCGAGGTTTTCGATCCGCTGTCCGACCGCCTCTATCAATCGGGCTACCGCAATTTCGCCCCCACTGCGATTCCAGACGAACTCAAGACAGTGCCGGCGATGGAGCGCGTTGAAAAAATGCATCGCATCCTCGCCTGTGCGGATGCCTGGTTCTGGCCGTTCTCGCGTACTGCCCACAACAATGAGCCGGCCGGCATCGAGGTGGAAATTCTGCAGGCGATTGCCAAACGACACGGCTGGGACGTCAGCATTGCCTGGGTGAATACCGGGATGCGCTTCGGCGTAGGCGTCACATTTGGCACGTCGGTCGACAAAGGCATCTGCGATATTTTCATGGGACTGACCATCACCAACGATGACCATCACATGCCGAGGCACAAGATGGCATTTACCAAGCCGTTCATGAGTACCGGCTATGTGCTGGTGACGCAGGGTCCGGCCAGTGGCGTGAAAACGCTCGACGATGCCAAGACGCAAAACGTGAAGGTCGGCGTGCCGGCCTATTCGCCGATGAGTGAATACGCCGACGACCATGACATTCCGCACGCGACTTTTTTTCAGAACTACCAGGTCATTGATGCGTTGATCAGGGGCGAAGTCAATGCCGCCATGATCTGGTCCGGTTCGATTTCGCAGGCAAAGCTGGAACACCCGGAAGGGGAGTTCGAAATGGTGAAAGGCTACCAGCCGCCGGACGAAATGCGCTTCGACAATGCCTGGGGCATCAAAGCAAAAGAAGTCGAGCTGCTCAAATTCATCGATGAGGAATTCGACCAGATGCTCAAAAGCGGGGAGACCAAGCGTATCTCCGAGCGCTATGGCGTGCCGTTTTTCCCGCCCATCGAACCGGGCGCACCGAATAGTCCGCAAAACGATGAACGATGAATAGTGAACTGTGATCGGTGAACAGTGAATGGCGAGCGGTGAATAGTGATTAGTGAAGGGCGAGCAGCGTAGCCTAAGGAAAGCTTTTTCTGTTCGCGTCTGCAGATCACCGTTCACAGATTACCATTCACTGTTCGGCAACTCGAAGCACAACAGGGAGCGAGAGTAAAAATGATGGAAAAACTGATCCAACTAAGCATGATGTCCGGCGGATTGCTGCCGCTCATGGGCGTGCTGCTGCTGATCACGCTGGCGGTGATTGTCGAGCGCTCATACTTCTTTTTCAAGGTGCTCAAATCGGGCCATGCCATGGAGCACGATCTGCAGCTGGTCGAGTACCAGAACTGGGACAAGCTCGAACAGCTCGCCGCGCACTATGAAGGGTCGCTGCAGCGCTCGATCGTGTCATCGGCACTCGCTTCGCGCGGCAAGGACCCAGCCACGATGGATCGCCACATCGACGAGGCAATCATGTGGCAGTTGCCCAAAATAGACCGGCTCATCTGGGTGCTCGATACTTCCGTCACGCTTGCACCCCTGATGGGACTGCTCGGCACGATCATCGGCATGGTGCACGCCTTCGATATTCTTGGCACGGCGGGATCGAGCGGCGCAGCGACCCAGATGGTCACCGGCGGCATTGCCGAGGCGCTGGTCGCCACGGGAGCGGGTCTGTTCATCGCAATCCTTGCCGTGCTGTTCCTCAACCATTTCAACAAGCGCGTGCGGCTTGCCGTGCACCAGATGGAATTGCTTAAGGTGATGGTGCTGAACCGGCTATATGGCGGCGGCTCGACGCATCAGGGCATGTCGTTGCGTGATGCGCACAGCAGCGCCGTCACAGCCATACGCGGGAGGCAATCATGAGCGCGCGCACCCGGACCGGTTACTTCGAAGCGTTGAAGCCCCGCGTGGAAGTCATCCCGATGATCGACATCATGATGTTCCTGCTGGTGTTCTTTGTTGTGATCTCGTTGCGCATGATTGCCGGCACCGGTGTGCCGATGGAAATTCCAGGTTCGAAAACGACCCAGTCTATCAAGTCTTCCACTGTCACTGTCGGCATCACTCGCACGGGCGACACGGTAATCGATGGCAAGCCGGTCAATCCGGAGCAGCTGAAAGCCCGCCTGGTCGAATTGAAAAAGCAAAAGCCGGTCGATGTGGTATTGGCGGGAGACAAGGACGTGTCGCTGCAATCGCTTTTGCAGGTGATGGACGCAGTTCGTGGCGCAGGAATTTCTTCGGTGGGTATCGCCGCCAAGGCGGAAAAGAAGTGAACGCAAGAGGCACTGCCATTTCATGAGTCAGGCAGTCGTCAGCCGCGGCCGATTGTGGGCACAGCCCGGCGACACAGACCAAAACACGCTTCCGTTGTGGCGGGCGCTGCTGATAGCGCTCGGTCTGGAAATTATCCTGCCGTTCCTGTTGCTGGGCATAAATTGGTCGGCCCTGCAATTCTGGCATGAGCCACCGCCGGAGCCAGTAATGTCGGTACGCCTGGAAGAACCGGCACCCGAAGAGCCGCGACCCGAACCGCCGAAGAAGCAAAAACCAAAACCTGAACGCAAGATCAAGCAAACGCCCATCGTCGTTCCGAAGCCGCTGCCGAATGAGGTGCAGTCGAAAATCGTGTT
>DATMZQ010000020.1:0-9587 GCA_035573615.1 Burkholderiales bacterium
CGAAGGGCCGGGTGAGGGGTACAGAAACGGCACCGTCTATTACCCCTCACCCGGCCCGCCAGCCTGCTGGCTGCGGGCCACCCTCTCCCTTCGGGAGAGGAACGCGTCCCCAATTCATTCACACCTTCAGACGATGGAGCCCTGCACGCTGGAGTGACATTGACGGCCTGAGCCTGTGTCGGGTACAGTAGCGCGGCTCCCGATTCATTCTCTCAAGATCCCGGAGGCGACGAGTGGCTGCTACGGAACACAATTTCGAGCCGATGACCGCCGGCATGGTGCTGGATAAATCCTTCCGGCTCTATATGGATAATTTCCCGCTGATGGTCGGGCTCTCGGCGATTTTGAACATTCCACTTCTGATCCTGCCGCTTTTGTTTGGCCCGGGAAGGCTGGACCCAAGGAACATCAGCATCACGAGGGTTTTGACAGTCCTGATCGGCGCGCTCGTGTTCCTCCTCGCAGCGCTTATTGTCACTCCGCTCATCACAGGCGCAACGACGAAGGCGGTGAGCGATATCTACCTGGGCAACGTCGTGACCGCGGGATCTTCCATTTCCGCTGCCTGGCGAAAGGCATGGACGCTACTGAAAACACAGTTTGTCGTCGGGCTGATTGTCGGCCTGGGAATGCTTCTCCTGGTGGTTCCGGGAATGCTATGGATGCTCTCCTATGCTCTTATTGCGCCCGTCGTCATGATCGAGGGATCGAACAATGGCCGTGAGATCCGCCAGCGAAGCTGGAGTCTTGTCAAAGGAAACCGCGGCAAGGTTTTTCTGATATTTTTCATCATCGTCGTGATCCAGATTCTTGCCCAGGCCGGTATCGGCATCATGGCGGTCTTCGGACTCGGTACAAGTAATGTCTCCCTTATCAGCCAGATCCTCAATGGCATTGTCTCCATTTTGATGTATCCGATGTCTGCGATCGCAGTGACGCTTCTCTACTATGATTTCCGCATTCGCAAGGAAGGATTCGATCTGGAAATGCTGAGTCATGCACTCGGCGAACCAGCGCGAGGGGCATGATTCAGCCGGTTTCTCCGGAACATGTTCGGGAAATCACACAGACTGTATTGAAACGGCCTGAGTTTCGGGAAGACGTGACGGGCGCGTGGATCGCACAAACGTTACAAGCATTCTTCAAGTGGCTTTCGAAGCTGTCGGATTGGGCAGGAAAGCATCCCAGTTCGGCAAGAATCCTCATCTACGTCCTTGGGATCGTCCTCATTGTGCTGCTTGCCCACATCGCATACACGGTGATCGGGGAATTTCTTTCTCTCCGTAAACGAAACGCTGAAACGGATGTACGCTACCGCACCTTGCCTGCCCTGGAAGGCGTGGCGGAAAACTGGAGCGATGCGTTTGTGCTTGCAAAAGCGGCGCTGCAATCCGGCGATCTGTACCGTGCCATGTGGATCACACATCGGATCCTCCTCTCCGTGCTCGACCTCCGCGAGATGGTGAAATTTACCCGGTGGAAAACCAACAGCGATTACATCCGTGAATGCCGGGCCGGCGATCCCGCGGCGGCAACGCTTCGGGAAATAACCGCGGCTTATGAACGCGTCGTCTACGCGCATGGCGACTTCGACCGGGAGCAGGCGGCCCGCCTTGTCGAGCAGGTCGAAGCGTTTGCCGGCAAGGAGGTCCGTTGAACGCGGCGCGAAAGAATTTCTGGACGGCGATCGTCGCGGCCGGCATTTGCGTCGTCCTTCTCATCGTTATTGCGGGACTTTCCATTAACAGAGCGACGGATTTCCTACACCAGCGTCCGTCGACTTTTTTCACGGATCCCACCGGCGCCCGGGCCTTGCTTCTCGTGCTGCAGCGCGTGCTGCCAAACGCCGGCCAATGGCGGAGGCCATTCATGGACCTTCCCTCAGAGGCAGGCTCCACCCGTTCCACGTTGATTGTCATGGGCCCGCAGGAACCGCTCAGCGAGTCCGATGCGACCGCGCTCGACCGGTGGATCACGTCCGGCGGGCAGCTGATCCTCGCAACCAACATGGAATGGCAAATCCGCAAACCGAACAAGGCGGGAGAAAAGGAGGAATTCATTCCCCTGGGATATCTTGCAAGGCACAGCCTGAAAGTGAAACCCGATGCTACAGGCAATGATGCCATTGCAGCCGTCACCACAAAGGCGCTGGGCACAGGCCGGATCGTATTCATACCGGACTCGTATGCCTTCTCCAACGAGTCGCTGGGCTCCACGGATGACGCGGTTTGGATCGTCTCGCAAGTATCCGAATGGGGAGGCGCTGCGCTAATTGACGAGTACCATCAGGGCTTCGGGGAGAAGCGTGAACTTCACACGCTGGTGGCGATGTTTGCCGCATCGCCCTGGGGATTCGCCTGCATGCAGCTGGCGCTTGCCGGAGTCGTCTATATCCTGGGCTGCAGACGCCGATTCGGACGCCCTGTCGATGAGCTTCCCGTTGAACGCACCAGTCCGATCGAAGCTGTCGAGGCGCTTGGAGGTCTGTTCGAAACCGCACGGGCAGGCGCCTTATCGGTGAGAACAGTTCATCAGTATCTCAATCTGCAACTCACGGCAATGTTCGGCTACTCCGTCGATCTTTCAAACCCGGCCGTACGGGATCGGATTGCCAGCCGAAGTTCGGTGAGCAAGGCGGAGCTGGAATCCTATGCGGAAGCGGTGAAGCGAGCGATCGACGGAGAAACGACATCCGATGCGGACCTCATTCGAATCGCCCGTGATGCAACAACGATCTCAAGGAGTTTTAGTCATGGAAATGCCCGGCAACATCCAGGGCGGCCAGCCGCTGCTGGCTAGTCTGAAAACGGAACTCGCGCGCGTTATTGAAGGCCAGGAGGCCGTCATTGAAAGCCTGATGGTGGCGTTGGTCGCCGGCGGACATGTACTGATCGAGGGCGTCCCGGGCGTCGCGAAAACCCTGATGGCGCGCAGCCTGGCTTCCGCCCTGTCGGCAACGTTTTCTCGCATTCAATTCACGCCGGACCTGATGCCGGCCGACATCACCGGCGTGAACATATTCGAACCCGGAACCGGTTCGTTTCGATTTCGTCCAGGCCCGCTGTTTGCAGATATCGTACTCGCCGACGAAATCAATCGCGCCCCTGCCAAGACCCAGTCTGCTTTGCTTGAGGCGATGCAGGAAAACCAGGTGAGCATTGACGGTGTCACACACAACCTTTCCGGCATGCTGACAGTTCTTGCAACCCAGAATCCCATTGAATACGAGGGAACGTATCCACTTCCGGAAGCCCAGCTCGACCGCTTCATGATCAAAGTGGTTGTCGATTATCCTGCTCTCGAAGCCGAACGTTTGATGATTGCCCGCATGCATCGGCTTGGAGAAAACGTGACGCATCCGGAATCCGTGATACGGCCTGTGATCAGTCCCGCGGAACTGCTAGACATTCGCGCCGCTTCCCATCGCGTGGACGTGGACGATTCGATCGTGAATTACATCGTCGAAATCACCCGCAATTCCCGTTCGCTCGCCAACCTGAGCCTGGGCGCAAGTCCGCGTGCGGGGGTCATGCTGCTGCGTGCCGCTAAAGCCCTCGCCGTGCTTCATGGAAAGTCGTACGTCACGCCGGATGAGGTTCGTGAAATGGCGCTGCCCGTTCTCCGTCACCGGGTTCGTTTGACTCCTGAAGCGGAAATTGAAGGTCTTACCGCCGATGGATGCATTGACACTCTGATGCGGCAGGCCACGGTGCCCCGGTAATGGTTCCCACTCGACGGCTCGTTCGCTGGATCGCACTGGGATCGCCACTTTGGTTGATCGCGCTCGCCACGCCGGCCGGATGGGGCGTGGCAGCGGCATACTTGCTGGTGCTGGCTTCCATCTGTGTCATGGACTATTTCGCCGTGCCCAACGCATCAGCATTTCAAGTGCAGCGTGAATTGGGCCGATTTTCACTTGGAGCCGTCACGGACGTTCGGATTCAGATCGCGTGCCGTTCGAAGCGCCTGTTGCGTTTGTCCATGCGCGACGAACTGCCGCCAGCCCTGCGTCAGCTGACACCGATTCAGAACGTCAATCTCCCCATACATGGCGAATGCGAATGGATTTACCAGGTACGTTCGGAGCGGCGCGGCAAATACCATCTCGATACCATCGCCTTGCGGGCTGGCCGCACCGGCGCACTGGTCAAGCGCCAACTACGAATCGCCGTGCCCGACGATCTGCGTGTCTATCCCCGATTCGCGACTGCCGATGAGTATCGATTGCTCGCCCGCCTTCATCATCAGGACGAAGCCATGCGGCGTCCCCGCCGCGTCTACGGACAGGGCACGGATTTCGAAAGCCTGCTGACCTATTCACCGGGTGAAGATCTTCGGAATGTCGACTGGAAAGTCAGCGCCAAGCGCGGCTTTCTGGTGTCACGCAATCTGCAGACTGAACGCGGCCAGCAGATCTCCGTCATGATCGATGGCGGGCGGCGCATGGCCGAGCAGATTGGCGAGTATTCCCGATTCGAGTACGCTCTCAACGCCGCGGTTATGCTCAGTCACGTGGCGCAGCGCCGAGGTGATACTGTCGCCGTATCGACATTCTCAGACCGCGTGGAGTCTTTCATGCCGCCCACACGCGGCACGGCCGTCATGCGGACTGTTTTGGAATCGCTGTCCACTGTTGAAGTGCGGCAGGTGGAAACCGACTACTGGCAAGTTGTCGGACAGGTCATGGACCGGCTGAAGCGCCGCAGCCTTCTCGTCATGATGACGGATGTTTTGGATGCCGCCGGCAGTTCGGGACTCCTCATCAATCTTGCTCGCGCGGCCTCGCGTCACCTGGTGTTATGTGTGGTGCTGACGGAGCCGCGCATCGCAGAGATGGCCGCATCGGAAGCAGAGACGCTGCAGGATGCCTATGTCAAGGCCGCCGCATCTCATATGCAACTGCAGCGGCACCTGGCGCTGGAAAAGATGCGAAGCCGGGGCATCATGGTTCTGGAAACTTCACCGGAGCATCTGACGATTCAATTGATACGCCGGTACCTCGAAGTCCGGAGGGCGAATCTTCAATAATGGACGAACGCATTTCCATCATCACTCCCGATCACGTGGAGCTCGATTTCGAGCCGGCAGGCATTGGATCACGCCTGCTCGCATTCATCATCGATCAGATCATCCTGTATCTCAGCATCCTCGCAATCGTCCTCCTATTGCTGTTTTCGGGCGCAATGGGCATCGTGTCGGGCATCTCTCAGGAATGGTCCAGTACCATCACACTAACAGTGCTGGCATTCGTCATTTTCTTTCTGAATTGGGGATACTTCCTCCTGTTCGAAGCGCTTAACAAGGGACAGACGCCGGGCAAGAGATCGACCGGAATTCGCGTGGTCCGCGACAGCGGCCTGCCCGTCGGCTGGCGCGAGTCCGCACTGCGCAATTTTGTCCGCATTGCAGACATCATGCCGCCACCGGCCTGTTTTGTCGCGGGACTGATGATTCTGCTTTCAAAGCAGGGGAAGCGGCTTGGAGATCTTCTGGCCGGAACCATGGTCGTGCGAGAGGATTTCGGATGGAGCGGACGCGGCAGCACGGCCCGGTGGGAAGCCGCATGGATTGCGCGCGCGGAAAAGGGGCGGTTCGGAAAGAGCATCGTACTTGCGGATATGAAGATCGAGGCGAGTCAGATGCAAATCATAAAGCGCTATCTCGAACGCCGCGATTCCCTGCCTCTCGTCCAGCGGCAGAATCTTGCGTGGAAAATTGCGTCTCCGTTTTTGAAGGCAATGGGAGAGGACGCCAACGACCTGCAAACCCGTACGGACCGGTATATCGTGTGCGAACGTGTCCTTAGCGACATCTTGAATCGGGCAAATACCACGCAACCGGCCGTTGGAGCTTCTGCCGGCGACTCCGCCGACTCAAAGCGCGAACAGTGGCTGGCGTTCGATCGCGAAATTTCCGGCATTGCAAAAGGCGGAGCGCGTGGATTGCGTTTGCTTCGACCCAATCATCTGGTTCGAATCATCGGAAGCTACCGCCAACTGGCAGGCGACGTGGCTCGAGCGCGGTCGCTGGGACGAAACTCCGTTCTGGTTCGCCGCCTGAATAACATCGCAATCCGCGCGCACAACGTATTATATGGAAACATCCGGTCGCGAAGCCGCTCTGGCGGCCCTTCGTGGATGGTTCGCTTCCCGATTGCCGTGCGGGGCCATGCGGCCGCAGTGATGTTTTCAGCGCTCATGCTCTTTGCTCCTTCCGCGATGACATACGTAGCGGTTCAACTCCACCCGGACCTGGGCTACGATCTGGTCCCATCGGGATTTCTCGATTTCGAGCCGGCACGCGATGTGTCGCTGCACAGCTTTCCAGGCCTTGCACGGCCTGTTGCGGCATCCACGATCATGACCAACAATATTCAGGTCACTCTGCTGGCGTTTGGGCTGGGGATGACTGCAGGGTTGGGCACGTGTCTGATACTCATCTCCAACGGTATGCAACTCGGCGCCGTCGCTGGATGGATGACCGCTCGAGGCAGCAGCCGTGCTCTCTGGGGCTGGATCATGCCCCACGGCGGAACCGAACTGCTTGCGATCGTATTGTCCGGCGCTGCGGGATTCATGCTGGCCGGCGCGCTGATTGCTCCGGGTAACGTTCGGCGCGCGGTTGCGCTGCGTCTGGTTGCAAAGGATGCACTGGCCATCATTCTGGGTGTGATGGGAATGCTCGTGGTTGCAGGCCTGATTGAAGGTTTCGTCTCACCGAGCAGCATCGGATATTCGGCACGGATTGCCGTTCTGGCCATCACGCTGACGGGGTGGTTTGCATACCTGGGTCTTGCCGGGAGGAAGTGATTGGGGGCGGCTGTAGGCGCGGTCTATGACCGCGCACAATCCTTCACCTCAATTTGTTTGTAGACGATAGAGTGTGCGCGGTCATAGACCGCGCTTACAGCTATTCGGATGCGCTTCGCGCACCATATTACCGCACCTACATTAACGTCGCCCGCCGCAAGCGAAGCGCGTTGGTTATGACGGAAACCGAGCTGAATGTCATGGCGGCGCTGGCTATCATGGGGCTGAGCAGGATTCCAAAAAACGGATACAACACGCCGGCCGCAATCGGAACGCCGAGCGTGTTGTACACAAATGCGAGAAAGAGATTCTGACGGATGTTCTTCATCGTTGCGCGGCTCAGCGCGCGCGCGCGGCAAATGCCTCGAAGATCTCCGCGAAGCAACGTGATTCCGGCGCTCTCCATGGCCACATCGGTGCCGCTCCCCATCGCAATGCCAACCTGAGCCTGCGCGAGCGCGGGTGCATCGTTGACGCCGTCGCCGGCCATGGCAACAATGTGACCTTTCTTTTGGAGCTCCTGAATCACCTTCCCTTTTTGATCCGGAAGGACTTCCGCGCGAACATCGTCGAGACCCAGCTGCCGCGCAACAGCTTCTGCCGTGGTGCGGCTGTCGCCAGTCAGCATGATGACCTGAATGCCCTCCCGCCGGAGCGCGCCGATGGCCTCACGGGCGGAAGCCTTGATGGGATCGGCGACGCCGATCAGTCCTGCAACCTTCCCATCCAATGCCACGAACATCACGCTCTGGCCTTCTCGCCGCAGTTGCTCGGCTCGCCCGGACGCACCATCGAAAGCGCTGTTGGAACCTAGTCCGAGTTCATCCATGAATCTCTGATTGCCCAATACCACCACGCGCCCATCGATCGACGCGCTGACGCCGCGTCCGGTTTTGGATTGAAAGCCAGTCACTTTCGCGAACGCCAAGCCTCGCGCTGACGCCGCCTGTACGATCGCGGCGGCAAGCGGATGCTCGCTGCCTCGTTCCACGCTGGCCGCCAGTCGAAGAACTTCCGCTTCCGGAAACTCCGCAAGGGCTACAATCGCTGCGAGAGCGGGTTTGCCTTCGGTCAGCGTGCCGGTCTTGTCGACAACTATCGTGTCGACCTTCTCCAGAATTTCCAGAGACTCCGCATTCTTTATCAGCACGCCGGAGGTCGCGCCGAGGCCGATACCCACCATGATGGACATCGGCGTCGCCAGGCCGAGCGCGCAGGGGCAGGCGATGATCAACACAGCCACGGCATTCAGGAGTGCGGTCGTGAACCTGGGCTGAGGACCTGCAACGGCCCATATCGCAAATGTAATTGCCGCAGCTCCAATCACGGCCGGAACAAACCATCCGGAAACGACATCGGCCAGCCGCTGAATTGGCGCACGGCTGCGCTGGGCCTGCCCAACCATGTGAACGATCTGTGCCAGGATCGTGTCGCGGCCCACGCGCTCGGCCCGCATGGTGAAAGTCCCGTTGCCATTGATCGTGCCGCCAACTACTGCTGCGCCTGGATACTTTTCGACCGGAATGGGTTCGCCGGAAATCATGGATTCATCGACCGTGCTGGATCCACTCGAGACGATGCCGTCGACTGGAATCTTCTCCCCGGATCGAACGCGCAACTCGTCTCCAACCTTTACCAATTCCAGCGGCTCATCCATTTCCCCGCCGCCCGCGGTAACGTGGTGCGCGGTTTTGGGCGCGAGTCCAAGCAGACTCTTAATGGCGGATCCAGTTCGCGAGCGTGCGCGCAGCTCCAGTACCTGACCGAGCAGCACCAGTGCGGTAATCACCGAAGCCGCTTCAAAGTACACCGGCAGTTGCGACGCGGTTGCGAAAACCGCAACTGCGCTGTAAACGTAGGCGGTTCCAATGCCAATGCCGATCAAGGTAAACATGTTCGGGCTTCGGTTGACCACGGAATTCCAGCCACGCTGCAGCAGCGGCTGTCCGGCGTAGAGAACGGCAACCGATGCCAGAAACAGCTGCAGCACCGGTACAATTTCAAGCATGCCAAAAACCATGACCGGTACGCTCACGACCGCGGCAATCCAGAATCGCTGGGTCATGTCGAGCAGTTCCGGATTCGGACCCTCATCGGCTTTCGCAATTTCGGGTTCCAGCGCCATGCCGCACTTCGGACATATACCAGGCCCCATCTGGCGAACCTCAGGATGCATGGGACAGACATAGATGGTATCGGATTTGGGCGGTTCAGGTTTCGAGCCGGGACTCAGGAACGACTCGGGATCCGACTGAAATCGGTCGCGGCAGCGCGGGTTGCAGAAGTAGTAGGTCTTTCCGTTGTAGCTGAATTGTGCCGCCGCGGTCTCTGGCAGGACGCGCATCTTGCAGACAGGATCGATTTCGAATTGGGGAGGAGTGGGGGAGATTGCACCAATTTGTATCAGGTCGGGCGGCTTAGTCACAAACCAAGTATGCAGGACAACTGTAGGCGCGGTCTATGACCGCGCGCGATTTCTAATTGAAATACAAATTCAGCGTGGAGAGCGTGCGCGGTCATAGACCGCGCCTACAGTCAGAGCCTTCGGATGCATTAGATCGCGACGTTTCCGGTAGGCGCGAAAGATGGCATAGCCAATCGAGCCCAGTATCAAATATGGAGCAACCATCAGAATGACGATCCCATAGCGGAAGCTGCTGGCAAGCGCCCGGCCTTCCGGGGACGATGCCAGGGCCGTGCCGCACATCACGCACTGGGCCCAACCCGGCACTTCGAGCAGGCCAATCACTCCAACCAGCATCAGCGCAGAACGAAACC
>DATMZQ010000021.1:0-6931 GCA_035573615.1 Burkholderiales bacterium
CCCTGAAATCGCCACCATGATCGATCTGCATTATTGGCCCACTCCAAATGGACACAAAATCAGCATTTTCCTGGAAGAAACTGCTACCGCATACCGGCTCGTGCCGGTGAACATCAGCACCGGCGAGCAGTTTCGTCCGGAGTTTCTGGCGATTTCTCCCAACAATCGCATGCCGGCGATAGTCGATCATGCGCCGGCGGATGGCGGGCCAGCGGTTTCCGTGTTCGAATCCGGCGCCATTCTGGTCTACCTCGCCGAAAAAACCGGCCAGTTTCTTCCTCAAGATCTGCGCGGCCGCTTTGAAGTGTTGCAGTGGTTGTTCTGGCAGATGGGTGGACTGGGGCCGATGGCCGGTCAAAATCATCATTTCAGCCAGTACGCGCCGGATAAATTGCCGTACGCAATCGACCGTTACGTCAACGAGACCGCGCGGCTTTACGCAGTGCTGGACAAGCGGCTTGCCGGTCGCGAATTCGTAGCCGGAAAGTATTCCATTGCCGATATGGCAGCGTATCCCTGGATCGTGCCGCATCAACGGCAACAGCAGGACTTGCACGATTTTCCAAATCTGAAGCGATGGTTCGAACTCCTGCAGGCGCGACCCGCGGTGATTCGAGCCTATGAAAAAGGCAAGTCCATCAATACCAAGCCTACTATCGACGATGAGTCGCGCAAAATCCTGTTCGGACAAAACGCCGCGACAGTACGCCGATAAGGCTGCGGTACGGAAACGAAGGAGAAATGCGACAGCACTGCGGCGCACGCAAGCTTTACCGGTACGCAGGTAAAACTTTCTTCTGGAATAACGAACACGCGTGCGGAGGCGAGCGCCCACGAGGGCGCAGTGTATTGGAACGGTAGTTGCTTTTCAGTTTGTGAACCGGGTTCACAAAAAATTTACTAACGTGCCGACCAGTTCGCCGCTAGCGCACACATCAATGCGCTTGATAGAAAGAGATCAGAGCGCACGCACCTCTAACGCTGCACCCGTTGTCAGTGTGGTAGTACCGACATGCAACCGCCCCTGGTTATTGGAGCGCTGCCTTGATGCGCTGGCCGGCCAGAAAATCCGTTCCGGCTTCTTCGAAATCATTGTAGTCGATGATCGTCCGAGCGCGGGCACGCGAGCGGTTTTTCGAAGCAAAGCAGCGACCGTGATTCGCGCCGGAAACGAAATACGGTATGTCGCATCTTCCGGCCCGCATGGCCCCGCGGCTGCACGCAATCGCGGCTGGACAGCAGCGCGCGCCGAGATTATTGCATTCACCGACGACGACACCGTTCCAGACGCCTTGTGGCTGGTTAATGGATTGAACGCTTTGGACGATTCATTAGCCGCGGTTTGCGGGCGCATCGTGATGCCCATTCCGCCGCTGCCAACCGACTATGAGCGCGACGCGAGCGGATTGGAGCGGGCGGAATTTGTCACCGCAAACTGTTTCTGCCGCAAAGCGATTCTTGAACGCGTGGGCGGTTTCGACGAGCGCTTCGAGTTGGCGTGGCGTGAAGACTCGGACTTGCAATTCAGAATTCTTGAAACTGGGGCGCGCATTGGCATTGCCCCAGACGCCCTGGTTGTTCATCCCGTGCGCCCTGCGCGGTGGGGTATAAGTCTTCAGCAGCAGAAGAAAGTCATGTTCGATGTTTTGTTGTTCAAGAACCATCCGCGTCTCTATCGCACCCGCATCCGCAAGTCGCCACGCTGGGACTACTACGCCATTGTGGGGCTGATGCTCGCCGCCATCGCGACTGGTTTGTCTGGGGTAAGCCCATGGTTGCCTGCGATATTCACCGGACTATGGGCACTGCTCACCGCGCGTTTTTGCATGCTTCGGCTGCGCGGGACTTCGCGCACGGCAGCGCACATCGCCGAGATGGTCGTCACGTCCGTGCTAATCCCGCCGTTGGCGGTATTCTGGCGCCTGGCCGGCATGTTGAAATTTCGCGTTGGGTTTGCCTGATATGGACGGCGCAGCGGCCGACCACCGCACGGGTATCGCCGAACTGCCCCAGTTCGTGCAAATCGAGCCGGTAGGGCAATGTAATTTGCGCTGCAAGATGTGTCCCATCCAGTTTCGCACGGACGGCACGCCGGACCACCCGCCCGCATTCATGGAATTCCCGGTGTTTTGCCGGCTTATCGACCAGTTCCCGCAGCTCACGCAATTGCATCTGCAGGGCATGGGAGAACCACTGATGCATCCGCGCTTTTTCGATATGGTTCGCTATGCTGCGCAGCGTGGCATCGAGGTTTCCACGAACAGCAATCTCACGCTGCTCAGCGAGCGCCGCGCGGTGGAATGCGTCAACAGCGGACTACGCCGTATTCACGTGTCGCTCGATGGCGCAAGCGCCCAGACCTACGAGTTCATTCGGGTGCGCGCCAAATTTGAGCGTGTGCTGCGCAATATCCGGCGCCTTGCGCAAGCAAAGCAACTCCTGCACAGCGAGCAGCCGGAGATATGCCTGGTTGCCGTTGCGATGCGCAAAAACCTGCACGAGTTGCCCGACCTGGTGCGGCTTGCGCATGAGTTGCATATCGACGTGCTGAGTGTGCAGCACCTGTGTCACGATTTTGGTGAAGAGAGCCTGCCGACGAAGTACCAGCCAATGCGGGCGTTTGTGGAAAGCGAAACCCTGCTGAACGAAGAACCCATGCGAGTCGCGCACTTTTTCGAGTCAGCAGCGCAGCTTGCCGTAGCGCTGGACTTGAAATTGCGTCTGCCGAATCTTGCGCCGGGGCCCCGGCCGGAAGGGCGCACTCGGTGCGATTGGCCTCGGCGCGGCGCTTACTTGAGTTTCGAGGGAGATGCCATGCCGTGTTGCATGGTCGCGACGCCCGATCGCATTAATTTTGGCAACATGGCGAAGTCGTCCGTGGCCTCGGTATGGAATAACCGCGAATACCGTACCTTTCGTACCCGACTGGACTCCGATACTCCGCCCGAGGTTTGCCGTACCTGCGCACTGTATAAGGGAACTTTTTAGGTGCCCAAACCATGGCCGCACTTAATATCCTGACCTGGCACACACACGGCAGTTACCTGTATTACCTCACGCAAGTCCCGCATGAATTCCATGTCATGGTCAAGCCAGGACGGCCTGCCGGCTATGGCGGACGCGGCGGACACTTGCCGTGGGGCAGCAACGTGCACGACATGCCGGTCGATGAAGCAAAGCACGCCCGCTTCGATTGTGTGCTGTTTCAGGACGATCATCATTATTTCGAGGACCAGTTTCGCTATTTGACGGACGCACAGCGCCGCCTGCCGCGCATTTATCTCGAGCACGACCCGCCGCGCGAATCTCCGACCGATACGCGGCACCCGGTGGACGATCCTGAAGTGTTGCTGGTGCATGTAACAGCATTTAATGACCTCATGTGGGACAGCGGCCGAACGCCGCGACGGATCGTTGAGCACGGTGTGATCGATCCCGGCGTCTGCTACACGGGAACACTCGGGCGCGGCATCGTGATTGTGAACAACCTGATGCACCGTGGCCGAAGGCTGGGCGCCGATATTTTCCAGAGCGTACGCACGCAGGTGCCGCTGGATCTGATCGGCATGGAAACACAGGAGTCGGGCGGGCTCGGCGAAGTTCTGCACCGCGATATGCCTGCCTTTGTTTCGCGCTACCGTTTCCTGTTCAATCCGATCCGCTATACCAGCATGGGTCTCGCCGTCATCGAAGCCATGATGTCTGGCGTGCCAGTGGTGGGACTCGCCACCACCGAGATGGCGACTGCGATTGAAGACGGGCGCTCCGGATTTGTCGATACCGACGTGCGAAAGCTCATAGCCCATATGCGCACATTAATCGCCGACCCTGCTCTGGCGTGGCGGTTGGGCGAAGGCGCGCGCACAGCCGCCCTGCGACGTTTCGGTATCCAACGTTTTATCGATGATTGGCTAAAGGCGTTCGCCTGGGTGACGGACAAGCGGGCCGCAAAGTCTGCGCCCCTGCGCTTGAAAAACAATGCCGGCCGAGAGGCGGCCGGCATGAATTGACGTACTGAGCTATTTGTTGCTGCTGCTTGCCGACGTATCGGGTTTGCCGGCATCTGCGTGGGACATCTTGTTCGGCTGGTGCTCGTTCCTCATTCCGGTTTTGCCGCCTTCAGCTCCGACCTGTCCGGCGATCTGCCGGGCCATATTCAGGTGCTCATTGATTTTTTGCGCGGTCTTCTGGGCAAAGGTCTTGAGCTCGGGATCTTTGGCATTTTGAGCTTCGTCCCGGAAGAATTTCAGATCTTTTTCGTGTTCCTTCACCATATCGGCCATGTACTGCTTGTCGAAATCAGCACCGGATTCTTTTTGCAATTTTTCCATTTTCTTCATGTGCGAGTGATCCGTTGACGCCGGAATCGTCACGCCCTTGGCCTGCGCAATCCGTTTCAGTTCATCGTTGGCCTGGCTATGGTCTTGCTGCATCTGCTGCGCAAACTGCTTGACCTGGTCGTTGGATGCTTTTGTCTGCGCAAGACGGCCCAGTTCAACTTCGGCCATGCCGTCTTCGGCTGCCTTTTCGATGAACTTCTTGTCTTTGTGGTCAAGCTTCGACTGACTCGTGCTTGCCCCGGTTTGGCTTTGAGTTTGCTGGTCCGCGGCTGGAGCGAGTGACCATGCACCGGTCAGCAACGCGCCGATGATCATATTTCGAAGTAGTTTAGAGGGTACTTTCATAAGGGTCTCCTGAACATTCTGTTCGATAGAGTTCAGCATGCACCCCCCATGGATGCACGGAACGCGTCCGTGCGTCGTTGCAAGGACCATACCCAAATCGCAAGCGCCCGATTACGCGGCATTAGATGGCGCGGCACGGCGGACCGCTGTAAAAAAGACTAAACGTTCAGCAAATTTTGCTGACCAACAGCAAGGAGTTGCGGGCCTGCGAAACCAAAAAAAGACGACCCCCCTTGAGCGCGGATCCACTTACGGCACCATATTTGCTGAAAACGTAATACCTACCCTGGAGTGTCAAATGAAGCAATCAGCGAGCACACCGGCAGCCAACACATCACAGCAAGCGCCCGGAGACGAAGCGGCCCCCGGAACACCAGGCACTGGCGAAAACATCTGTCCGGTATGCAATGGCAGTGGGCGTATCGCTTCCGGTGAGTGTCAGAATTGCAGGGGCACGGGACGCATCATTACCGGCATCGGCGGCGCCTGAAGTTTGCCCGGAGATGGAACTTGCACGGGACGATGACCCAGTACGTTCCAGTACGTCGTGGGTTCAGCAGACCACTGCGGTTGGCATCAATTTAGGCTGCGGACCGATTGCGCAATCGGGCTGGATAAACTGTGATACACGCGATATGCGCGGAGTGGATTTGCGCTGCGATGTTGTCGATGGACTGGCATTCGTCTCGGACTGCGCCGATTACATAGCCGCAATTCACGTGTTGCAGGATCTGGCTTATGCGCAAATAGTGCCCGCCTTGCGCGAAGTCCGGCGCGTACTGAAACCCGGAGGTGTCTTTCGACTCGCCGTTCCGGATATCGACCGCGCCATCAGCGCGTATGCCCGCCGGGATGCGGCGTATTTCTATGTGCCCGACGAACATGCACGCAGTATCGGCGCGAAACTGGTTACTCAAATAATCTGGTATGGGTCGGTGCGTACCCCATGCAACTTTGAATTTCTCAGCGAGTCGCTCTCCCTTGCCGGCTATCGCGATATCAAACGCTGTGCATTCGGCGTCACGCGCAGCCGATTTCCGGCGCTGGCGAGTCTGGATAATCGTGAACGGGAAACATTGTTTGTCGAGGCGCTGAAATAGCATGGGCGTAAGCGCCGGCCCAGGTAAGCCGCTGCTGGTGGTCTCGCCGCACCTCGATGATGGAGTACTGGGCTGCGGTGAATTGCTGGCCGGGGAACCCGGTGCGGTTGTGCTCTCGCTGTTCGCCGGCCCCGGCCAAAATCCCGACGTGTGCACCGAGTGGGACGCCGCGTGCGGATTTACCTCGGCGCGGCAGGCGCTGGCCGTGCGTGCGATAGAAGACGATACCGCGCTCGGTCTGTTGCAAGCGATGCCATCCCGCCTGGACTTTCCGGATGATCAGTATCGTGAGGTAGGCGACCGAGTAAGTGTGGAAGGACTCGCTGGCGCGATTCGACAAGCAGTAAATCACTATCAACCGCGGAGCGTGGCCATCCCGTTTGGCTTGTTTCACCGGGATCATGCGCTGGCGCATGAGGCTTCACTGCGCGTTGCGCGCGAAATCCAGGAGTGTGCCTGGCTTGCTTACGAGGATGCGTTCTATCGCCGCATTCCGGGATTGCTGCAGCAGCGATTGTGTGCACTGGCCAGCATGGGCTGGGTTGCCACGCCCATGCCGGCGCCCGAACAGCGCAGAAGTACTGCCAAGCAACGTGCGGTGCAGTGCTACGCAAGTCAATTGCGCGGTCTGGAATCGCCGGGCCGGCCGGGTCGCCTGGACGCATTCGCCCCCGAGGGCTATTGGCGCCTGAAGGCGCCAACCTGACTGACAGGGAGAGTTCACTTGGCAGCCGGATCGAATCCCAGTGCGGTAACGGTGGTTATCCTGACTTATAACCGCGCGGAGGAGTTGCTGCGCACCGTCTTGCATACCATGAGTCTGCCAGAGCAGCCACCCATCATCGTCGTAGACAATGGATCGAGCGACTACTCGGCGCGCCTCGTGGTGGAGCGGTTTCCTTCAGTGCAGGTCATTTCGATGCCGGCAAATGTTGGCGCTGCCGCGCGCAACATCGGCGCCCTTGCAGCTCGCACGAAATACGTAGCGTTCTCGGACGATGACACGGTATGGGCGCCGGGTTCGCTGGCTACTGCCAGCAGGCTGTTGCAGGATCATCCCGGCATCGGCGTTCTGTCGGCGCGCATTCTGGTGGGAGCGCAAGGCCGCGAAGACCCGGCGTGCCGCGCCATGGCAGGCAGCCCGCT
>DATMZQ010000022.1:0-2223 GCA_035573615.1 Burkholderiales bacterium
CGCGTAGGGCTTGTCAAGCAGCACCTCGACGCCGTAGTGCCGCACCACCACGCCGCCGATTGACCCATCTTCCTTCGGGAGGATAGTGACCTGTTCACGCGCAAGAGCCGCATCGCTGTACTGCACCGGCTCCGGCTCAGGCTCTGGCGCGGGCCATAACCAGGAACATCCGGACAACAGCGCAAACAGCGAAGCAAGCGAACCGCGGCGCAGCAATTGCCGTCCGCCGTCTCTGTAACGACCCATAAAACCAGGGATTCTTCCGGACTGCCATGACGACGCCACGGTGCCTCTCCTTGCTGTTATCCTCGTTTTGGCCAGTAGCCGATTTTTATCACGGTGCCGCAGCACCCCGGCCGGGCGAGCTTGTCACAGATAACATAACACCCGACGCGCAGCAAATGCGAATTCAAATGAGCGGCGCCTTGGGGTGCGCAAGGAGTATCTAACATGGGACACCTGGAAAAACCGGAAACACAATGGCAGTCCGATCTGACGCCAGAGCAATATGAGGTACTGCGCAAGGAAGGCACCGAACGCCGCTTCACCAGTCCACTCAATGCGGAATA
The DNA here is from genome assembly GCA_035573615.1 of Burkholderiales bacterium. Taxonomy (GTDB): domain Bacteria; phylum Pseudomonadota; class Gammaproteobacteria; order Burkholderiales; family JACQAP01; genus JACQAP01. The sequence goes on from DATMZQ010000022.1 coordinate 570, forward strand.
TCGCAAAGGCGTTTTCGTATGCGCGGGCTGCGGCGCGCAGTTGTTCAAATCGGACATGAAATACGACAGCAAAACGGGATGGCCGAGTTTCTTTACCGCCATTCCCGGCGCCCTGGAAACCAGAACAGACAAAAAGCTGTTTGTCGAGCGCACCGAATATCACTGCGTGCAATGCGGCGGCCATCAAGGACACGTGTTCGAGGATGGTCCGAACCCGACCGGTCTGCGCTACTGCAATAACGGCGTCGCGCTGAAATTTATCCCGGAATGACCGGGAAAGCGAGACCTTCAGCGCACAGCCCGCTGGCTGCGGCGGCCCCGCCAGATATGCAGCGGCAGAAGTGCGCCGATGGCGAGTCCAATGATCCAGTGCGCGACACTGATGATCGGCCGGGATGTTTCGCCCCCAACGTAATACAGCATGTAGCCGGTTACCGTTAGCAATACCAGCACCGTCGCAACGCACGCCCCTGTAATACGGTTCCTCCTCAGCGTCCAGGCTTTCAGCATGTGCGCTCTCAGCAAGGATCCATAAATAAACAGGCCAACCATTACGGCGAAACCATGCACTCGCAGAATCCAGGGCTCTGCGGGATGCGGCAGTTCGTCACCGCTCGCAGGGCCCATGCCGTAATGTGCAATCAACCAGATGCCCCCGGTCGCGAATAGAGCGATGGTTGCGAGGTATAACGACCATCGCAGCCATGCCGGCAGAATCACCGATTCGTACGACCTGTTATTGGCCATGTGCTTAAACTGCAGCTCCGAACAGAGCACCGACTCCGGCGGTCGTTACCATGGCGAGTGCGCCCCAAAAAGCAACCCGCAAGGAACCCACGCTCATTTTGGCGCCACCAGCGCGCGCTGCCAGGGCACCGAGCGCTGCCAGAAAAATAAGCGACGCCCCGGAAACCACCGGGATGAGCAAAGATTGCGGTGCTATGGCCGTGACGATCAACGGCATTGCCGCACCGACCGAGAAACTTCCGGCCGAAGCGAATGCCGCCTGGATTGGCCGCGCGATATTGCTGTGGACAATACCGAGTTCATCGCGGGCATGTGCGCCGAGTGCATCGTGCGCCATGAGCTGGTCGGCAACCTTGTTCGCCAGTCCCTGATCGAGTCCGCGTCCCACGTAGATCGCAGCCAATTCCCGGCGCTCCCCGACATCATCGGTCTGGAGTTCCTTGCGCTCGCGATCGAGGTCCGCCCGTTCGGTATCGGCCTGGGAATGCACGGACACGTATTCACCCGCCGCCATCGACATCGCGCCTGCAACCAGGCCGGCCACCCCCGCCACCATGATGGCGCCATGGGTCGCATGCGCTGCGGCCACGCCGAGCACCAGACTCGCTGTCGAAACGATGCCGTCGTTCGCACCCAGCACAGACGCGCGCAACCAGCCGATGCGTTCGGTGCGATGTCGTTCCCAATGGCGTTTGACCATGTGTGCTGTCCAGTGATTGAAAGATATGCCGTGCAACTATTCGGGATTCATACCGCAGCGGCCGTTCATGATGCCGTGGCTCGCGGCAGCATGTTGGCCAGCATTGCCATCATCATATCAATCTCCTCTTTCGATACGGTCAATGACGGCATGAACCGCAACAGGTTTGGACGCGGCGCATTCAACAGCAGGCCCGCGTCTCGTGCC
>DATMZQ010000023.1:0-3337 GCA_035573615.1 Burkholderiales bacterium
CAATCCGAATACGGTGCAGGCGCTGACGAACGCGATGGTGCGCGCCCTGAAATGGCTGAAGGCTGCGACGCCGGACGAAGTAGCCATGCAGGTGCCGCCGGAATATTTGCTGGGCGATCGCATGCTTTACCTGGAAGCCTATCGCAAGAACAGTGAAAGCTACTCCAAGGACGGCCTGTTTCCGCCGCCGGGCGCTGAAGCACTGTTGAGGGTGCTGTCCGGTTTCGAGCCGGCGGTGAGGGATGCACCGGGCATAAATTCGGCGGACGCTTACACGAACGAATTCGTGAGCGCTGCACTGACCAAATTCAGGAATTGAGCGGGGCCCGGCCACCCGAATATGTTGCGTAGCAACCAGCCTCTACGGCGGATGCGGGGTTGCGGAGATAAAGCCACGCGGGCCCGGCTCGAAAAACGCTCTCTTGAGCATCGCCAAGACACGTGATACGGTGCCATTCCTATCCGCTGACCCTATTTACCTCGCGACGCCGAGGACGCGCATGAGCTTCCCAGTTGCAATCATGTTTATGTTTTTGACTGTCGTCCCGATAATAGCCGAGGCACAGACCGATCCCGTCACGGGCAAGGAAATATTCGAGCAGATGTGCGCCGGATGCCACGGTACCTACGGTAACGGCCAGGAAGGGACCAAAGCGGGGTTCGTGCCTCGTATCGGCACGCTTGCCAACAAGGAATATATGGATTCAGTGCCGGACGACTATCTCAAAATGATCATCAAGAAGGGCGGGGCGTACATGGGCAAGATCGCGGCCATGCCTGCCTGGGAGCATAAATTTAACGACGAACAGATCGAGAGCCTCGTCGCCCATATCCGCACATTCACGGGAACGGCGGACAAGAAAGCGGACAAGAAGTAGGGATAACAAAGATCCGGTCGGTCCAACGGCCAGGTATGCAGGTACGTCGTAACGCAGTTGAAGTGGAACTCTGACCAAGCAAGTGCAGGGGAATTCTAACCAGGAGGAGAAGAAATGAAAATTCTAAAGTATGCGGCAATACTCGCATTGGCCGCGGGGGGCTTGTCCGGGTCCGCCTTTGCGCAAGACCGCGCAAAGGCCGAGCCAGGCGGCCCTGCGGGAAAATGGTCCACGCGCACGCCCGTTACGCCGGATCCGAGCAAGATCAAGGTTCCGGCGGGCTACAAGGTGAGCGTGTTTGCTGCCGGCCTCGATACCATCACATCCATCACGGTCGACAAGCAGGACAATGTCTGGGTCGCCATTTCGGGCAACACCTTCGGCTTTCCGCCGGAAGGTATCGACAAGCCCCATGTGAAGATCTACGACAAGTCCGGCAAGCTGATCAAGGACCGCGTCGGGCTGGGCATGTTCAAATCGTTTGCTTTAAACGAAATTGGCTATTGCCCGGAAAACGGTCGCACTTACGTGGGTGACTACAGTTACGGCATCTGGGAGATCGATGGCGTCAACGGCACCCCGAAGCTGATCATGAACGAGGTACCGATCGGCGATCACGCGCTGGGTGGCATCACTTGCCGTGACGGCTGGTTGTATTACGCCGTCGGCGCCCCCACCAACTCCGGCTTTTCCGATCCGGACATCCATGGTTGGACCGATGCGGTTGACCCGTACTGGGAAAAGCGCACGACCGACGGCATGCCGGCGCTGCCGCGCGACCCACCCTGCCGTGACATCACACTGACAGGACTGAACATCCGCGATAGCCAGGGCAATCTCACGGGCGCCTACCTGCCGAAGGGTACTGCGTCCAAGCCGGGCCAGGTCATCAAAGCGCAAAAACCCTGCGGTGGCGCCATTCACCGGGCGAAGCTGAAGGCCGACAGCAGCTACACCCACGATGACTGGGAAGTCTATGCGATGGGGCTGCGTAATTCTTCGGGGGTAGCATTCGGTCCGAAGGGCTCGCGGTTCGAGAAAGCCCTGGCCGTCAGTGACAATGGGCATAACGACAAGGGTAATCGCCGGGTTGCTAATGCGGCGGAGAGACTCTTCATCTTTACTGAAAAAGGCCAGGATGCGGGATTCCCGGACAAGGATGGCATTAATTTCGTCAACATCAAACGTTCCGGCCCCGACGTTTATCGCGGCAACAAGTTCGACCCGACGCGGCCGAACCCCCAGTTGTACATCGGCAACAAGCCGTTCATTCCCACCTTGCCGCCGTACCGTTTCATCGACCATTCGATCGGTGTGCGCGGCACGCCACTGATCATTGCCAATCCAAATCCAAACGGCTACGTCAACCCGATCATGGAGTGGGACACCAACAACCCCATGGACGGCTTGGCCTGGGCACCGAAGGCATTCGATTCAGGCGGCGACGTAATCTACACCGCGGTGTTCGGCATCATCGACAACGGGCCGGAAAGCCTGCGCCCGATGTGGCCGGCCATCGTCCGCGTCGAGCTGCTGAATCCGGCCGGCGTGAAGTGGTCAATCTTCGCGGAAAACATCGACCCGGGTCCCAACGCTTACCAGAAGAAGGAAAACCGGGGCGGCTTCGAGCGCACCAACGATGTCGAGTTCAGCACGGACGGCAAGACGATGTACGTCGCCGACTACGGCGAACTCTATGTGAACTACCAGATGGAATCGCCGTTCTACACGACGCCGAAATCTGCCGTTGTCTGGGCGATCACGAAGCAGTAAATTGCGCGTTTTCTGAAATCCCGGGGGCTTCGGCCTCCGGGATTTTTTTCGTCCGGTTGCGGCTTGCGTTTGGAAAGATTTGTTACCGGATTGCGGTTAACGCGCCGTAGCGTGCAGCTTGCGGTTCAAATCGACCAGTGTTGGGTCTGTTGCCAGATCGATCCCGTTCACCGTCACGGTCGCGGTGAATGTTCCATCGTCCAGCTGATGCAGATCATGCAGAACGATGTGCTTTGCCTGATGGATCATATCCGAGAGCAGGACATTGAGGCGATCGCGCAACGCGGTTGCAACGGGCTCTTCAGCGGTAACCCGAGGAGCGCCATTAGGGCGAACGCGGTAAAAAGACTGAGCCAGGGGATCCACGGATTCAATCCAGAATCGGCACCACCCAGCGGACTCACAGCCGCGAAATTGTGCCTCTACCGGCGCGGACCATTGGTCGCGGGTAGAAGCCTGGTCTGCCTGTGCCGATGCCGGCATGCACGGCAGGACAAGAGATGCGCTGACTGCCGCAAGCAAGGCCGGTAATACGCGTGCTCGATTAAACATGCCCGGTGTTATATCAGTTTTCGTTGTTGCGGCCGACATCTGAAAATGTTTCTGGCCGCTTGAACAGCGCAGCGGGCAGGCCCGGTAGAATGGCGGTTCGCACGTCCGCTTCCTTGGAAGCCTCCCTTGTTTTG